>CALVKE010000042.1 GCA_944332535.1 uncultured Bacilli bacterium | reverse complement strand
TTAGAGTGTGATCTTATTATGTTCCGGGATAGGAACAAGATAAAACCACCCGCTATGCGGGTGAGAACTGAAAAAGCGATAGCGTTAAAAGAAAAATAAATCCTCCTTTGATATAATGAAACTGGTCTGCCAACCAAAGTCAAAAATCAAGGGAGGATTTATTTTATGAGAAGAAAAAACGATGATGAGAGTTCTTTATCTCATACGCGATGGAATTGTCAATATCACATAGTCTTTACTCCAAAGTATCGAAGAAAAGCAATTTATAGGAAACTTCGTAGAGATATAGGAGTGTATTTAAGAAGACTATGTGATTATAAAGGAGTAGAAATAGTAGAAGCACAGGCATGCTCTGATCATATACATATGTTAGTGAAGATTCCACCCAAAATAAGTGTATCATCATTTATGGGATATTTAAAGGGAAAAAGTTCATTAATGATATTTGAAGAGCATGCAAATTTAAAATATAATTATGGGAATCGCCATTTTTGGGCAGAAGGATATTATGTAAGTACAGTAGGGATTAATAAGAATACAATAAAAATATATATACAAAATCAAGAACTAGAAGATCAGCTAAAAGATAAAAGAAGTTTGAAGGAATATAAGGACCCGTTTACGGGTAAGTAAGGGTGACAAAGGCAATTGGCAGACTAAAAAAGCTACCAAATGGTAGCGGCCAGTGTCAAGCCTTATAGGCTTTAGAGAAAAACCACCCTTTTTAAGGGTGGATTTTTACTTTTTAAACTGTTTCATCATCTATGTTACGTACTTCTATAACTTCTTCTACTTCGGATGTAATAGCAAGTTCAATTCCATCTTTTAACGTAACTTCCATCATAGGGCATCCTTGACAGTGTCCTAATAATCTTACATAGCAAATGCCATCCTCAAATTTGACAAATTCGATATTTCCTCCATCGCTTACTAAGAATGGTCTTAATTTGTCAATTACTGCAATAATTCTTGTTTCTATGTTTTCCATAATTTCACCCATTCCCATCATACACTAATTTGAAAAAGTTGTAAATGGATGAAGATACATCTTTTTAGAGAAAGTGATAGTTACCAAGAAATGAAAAAAATTTAATTTTCATTGAACCTTATTTGGAAATATGATATAGTAAATATAAAGTAGATGGAGTGTGAGAGACGGATGAAGAAAACTAAGAACAATAAAGGTTTTATTGCGACTGCTGTTTTGTATTCGTTGGTTATTTTGTTAAGTATGTCTTTATTTATTATTGCTAGAAATATAGCAACAATTCGCGATGTACAAAAGGAAACGGGAAGCAATATTAAAGATGATTTTAATATTTGTGATCCGGAAAGTCGTGTTCCAGTGGATACTGCTGCAACGATTCCGGATGATTATGCGTTGGCGTTAGAACTTCGAGGAAATTATACTACTTTAGTTTCTCAAGATTATACTTTTTTCCCTTGTCGCATTTATTATATTGAAATTGCTGGTGGACAAGGGGGAGCCGATACTTACCAAGGAGGATTTGGCGGATATCAATTTTTCTCTTTACGTACTACTAATTCCGTAACAGCCAAGCTTTATGCTGGTGGACGTGGTCAATGGAATAATGGTGGACGCCCAGATGGACAACTTGGAATAAGTTCAGGTGGAGGAGGAGGAACCTCTTCTGTTTGGATCGGAAATACATTACTTGCTGCTGCCGGAGGCGGTGGAGGAGGGGGACTACACAGTAAAGGTGGGATTGGATATGCTTTACGTGGAACTTCTACTGCCAGTACTTATAGTAATTTTGCACACTCTCATAATGCTACTAATGGAAAAAGTTATTCGGATGGAGATGCTCATGATAAAAATTCGGTAATCAATTTTTTTAATCGTTATGGATATCCTTTGCCTAGTTCATTAAATAGTTTTAATGCGATTGAAAATTCTTGGGCTGATGGTGGAGGTGGCGGTGGTGGTTTCCCTGCTGGAACGAATCACTATTTTCATGTTTCTTATTTTTATAATGCTTTTTGGAATACAGACGGAGCAGGAGATGAAGGTGGAAGCGGAGGATATGGATATAACTACCTTCAATCTACCGGAAAAAACACTATTGGAAATTTAACTCTTTTAAAATATAAGGGGGTAAACGGATGTAACGGAAAAGATGGCTCCACAGTTGGTAGCTGCTCGTTAGGAAATGCCAGCTCTAATGATGATGCTTTTAATGGATATATTCGTATTTATGCGAAAAAAGGAAGTTTTTAAATCATAACCAAATCTTTATAAAGGTTTGGTTTTTGTATGTCAGCAAAAAAAGTAAAAGGAAAAAACTTATAAAGACTGAAGAAATTTCTATAAAGTTTTTTTCACAAGATAATCGCATAAAAGTTTGACGTAAAGAAAATTAAATACAAGGAATGACATTAAGTTTCTTTGAATCGATAATTTTAAAGGCATTTGATAAAGTATCATGGGAAGGTGTACCATTTTCAAGTTGTAATAGTTTATTAAAATAATCCTTATGTACTTTTAAGAAATCTGTTAGATTAGTGAAATTAGTATAACCACATAAAACACTATATATAGTTATTATTATAATATTAATTCATTTTTTTCTCTAATGCTTTTGAATTTTCTAAAACTTCAAAATGATTAAATAAATTTTTCATATTATTTTTTATGTGGTTGTTCCAAGTATTGTTCAAATTTGATTGAAACTCATCTGAAAATATGATATAGTAAATATAAGATAAATGGAGTGTGAGAAACGAATGAAGAGAACTAAGAATAATAAAGGGTTTATTGCGACTGCTGTTTTGTATTCGTTGATTATTTTATTAAGTATGTCTTTATTTATTATTGCTAGAAATATAGCAACAATTCGTGATGTACAAAAGGAAACTACTGGTGATATCAAAGATGATTTTAATATTTGTGATCCGGAAAGTCGTGTTCCAGTGGATACTGCTGCAACGATTCCGAATGATTATGCTTTGGCATTAGAACTTCGAGGAAATTATACTACTTTAGTTTCTCAAGATTATACTTTTTTTCCTTGCCGTATTTATTATATTGAAATCGCTGGTGGACAAGGAGGAGCTGATACCTATCAAGGAGGATTTGGCGGATATCAATTTTTCTCTTTGCGTACTACTAATTCCGTAACAGCTAAACTTTATGCTGGGGGACGTGGTCAATGGAATAATGGTGGACGCCCAGATGGACAACTTGGAATAAGTTCAGGTGGAGGAGGAGGAACCTCTTCTGTTTGGATCGGAAATACATTACTTGCTGCTGCCGGA
>CALVKE010000041.1 GCA_944332535.1 uncultured Bacilli bacterium | reverse complement strand
CATACTTCATAATTTCTTCTTCGTCTTCCAGTAGTAGTCGACTTTTTGAAATCTCTTCTCCATCTTCTTTAAATTCTACGGCTAACGCCATGTTTCCATCGGTAAAAAGACAAACATAATCCATTCTCTGTAAATCGTATTTTTCTGTTAAACGATAGATCTTTTTCAAAAAAGCCTGATCGATAGAAATCGTAGATGCCATCATATCATAAAGCATTTGAGAAGAAATACGAACCATAGGGATTCGCTTAATATGTTCAATGGTATCTTCTTTTTCCCACTCGTAAAAAGCAAAGGCTTCTTCCTGAAAATTTAATAATAAATCATATACCGTATTCATATCTTATTCCCTCTTTCTAACAAATATCGTGGCAGCCGTCATGAGAAGTCCCAGTAAAAAGAAAAGAGTGGACGGCTTTCGCAAAACAAAGATCAAATAATCCAAAAAGGAATAACCGAATGTCAAAAGATTTAAATACAAGATAAAATAAGTAAATCCATTGACCAAAAGTAGAAAACCAACAAAAAAGAAAAACACTCTTACCATGACCTATCTCCTAATTGTATTGTATTAGAAGATATCCAATATTATTATCGGTTTTTCTTTTCTTTTTTATACATGAATCTTAATAGCAGGTTTTTCTTTTCGTTTTCGAGAAGCCATCCAAACATTTTTCGAAAGAAGAAAAATGAAAAGTGCTATAACAATTGGTAATATTAAAAAGCACACAATAGGAAGAATACGACTAATTCCATTAAAGTAGAGTAAAATGGCCAAAATAACAAGAATAACGATTGTAATCGTCGCAATAATGAAAAATGTTTTCTTTTTTCCTTTCTTCATATTATTGTCTTCTGTTTCCTTAACCTTTAATTTCTTTTTGTCTTTCATAACTACCTCCTTAGACAATTTCGCGGATTTTATCTAGAAACTGTTTTCCATCTTTTTTCACAAAATATCCATAAAACAAGCAAATTAACGCACTACCAAAAGTAGAAATAAACAAATCCGTCATCGTATCTGTAACGCCTGTTTTCAAAACCCACTGAGTGTCTTTATCAAATAAAGTATCGTATATATACTCACCACTTTCCCATAAAAATCCGATCAATACGGAAAAGCTAATTAAAAATAGAATAATAAATAATGTATTCTCTTTTTTTAAGATTTTACTTTCTTTAACAAAGAAAAGTCCTACAAAAGTCATAACGACTCCAGACAAGAAATGCGCCCAAAGATCTGCCCATGGAAATTTACGATACCAAGCAAAGACGACTCCAAGGACATAGGCACTTAAAAAGAAAATATAATAGAGAATCTTCATTTCCCCACTTACTTCGTAATAGAATATTTTCTTTAACAGAAAAGGAACAAGGGCTCCTAAGATAATCGCAATAGACTGGATATCCCAAACAAAAATGGCAATTCCAATTAGTGCTAAAAAAAGAATGTTATTGATGATATTCAAAAAGCTCTTCATTGTCTTTCTCCTCCAATTTTCCCACTTCTACCTGTTGAATACGGTCAAATTTTTTTGAAATTTTTTCCGTTGTAATGTGAACATTCTCAATATCTTTATTAACTGCTTGAACACTTTTCGAAAGTTTCTCCCAACGCTCCCGATAACGAGAAAACTCTACGGCCAATTTATTTAACTCTTCATGAATTACCGAAGTATATTGATCTCGTTCAATATTTTTAATAATCATTTGAATAATTGTCAAAGTAGAAATAAGGGTCGTAGGAGAACAAATCCAAACACGTTTTTTGTAAGAATAATCAATCAAATCAGAATGATGTGCATTAATTTCGGCAAAAATAGCTTCCGCTGGCAAAAACATAATCGCCTGATCACTCGTTACTCCCTCGATAATATATTTACTACTGATCGCATCAATATGCTTTTTTACATCTACCTTAAACTGTTTCTCATACATACTTCTTTCCGCAGAAGAAATTGTCTTGTCCACCATCATTCGATAATGTTCTAACGGAAATTTAGAGTCGATTACAATTGTTCCAAGAGGTTCTGGCGCATACAAAATACTATCAGCAATCGTATGATTAGGAAGAGTAACCTGTAAATCGTAAACCTTTTTGTTGTTTTCTCCAAACACACTGGACAAAACTTGCTTCAAATTCACTTCTCCATAAATTCCTCTTGTCTTTTTATCTGTCAAAATACTTTGCAAACTGACAATATCACTACTGAGAGATTCTATCTTCTTTTGTGCCTCATCAATTTTCGTAAGACGAGCAACTACCGAAGTAAATGTCTTATTGGTTTTATCAAAGTTTTCATCCAATCGCGCATTTACTTTTTCGTTCATCAACAATAGTCGTTCTTCCATTTTTTCTTTCAACGTCTCAAAATCTCCATGAATTCCTTTGGTCAATTGATCTTTAAACTCTGTAATTTCTTGATGAATATGTACTTCGAACCGACCAAGACGCTCCGTCATATCCGAAGAATCCTTCTTTTGAAAAAAAGAAAGTAAAACAACAACCAAATTAGCAACTAACAATACCAAAAGAATATATTCCATTTCTTCACCTACTTCACGTGCAATTTTTTCTCCATAAATCTAGATAATAAATAAGCAATTAACAACAGTACCGCAATTCTTAATAATACACTAACATCTGTAATACTTTCTAATAAACTCGTTCCAACATATCCCCAAAAATAAACCATAACTAATTTACCGATCAAAAGCGCAAAGAAAAACTTTCGATAACACATCTTGGAAAGACCTGCGGCAATATTAATAAAAAAGGCCGGCGTAAAAGGAATCGCCAAAATAATAACTAAATTAGTAAACTTAATCTGAGATATCGCTTTCATCCATTTTTCCAGTTCCTCGTGATTTCGACGAGTAATAAAACGATAAAGACGATCTCGAAAGATCGAACGAAACAAAAAGAAAGAACAAGTACAGCCGATAATAGTTGTAATCCAAGAAATAAGGAAGCCAAGTATATCCCCGTACGTCATCAAATTAAGGGTAATAAATACAGAAAGAGGAAGTACTGGAAGAATGGACTCTAAAAGAATGAGAATAACACCTGCGAAAATGCCAAATTGAGACATTATAGAAATACAATTTTGTACAAATAAATCTACAAATTCCATTCTAACCACCTATTACTATTATAACCACATTTCTTTCAAATATCAAAAAAGGAAGAAAAAAGAAAAGGAGATTGTCATGATTTGACAGATAAAAGGTGGATAATTTCTTTTCGCATATGTTCAATACTAGCACAACTCATGAAACAAATAACTTCTCCTTGATATTTTAATAATTTCGATACACTCGCCTCATCAATCATCTCTCCAGAAGTTAACAAATCTAAAATCAATTTTGAAGAAACTCCAGGATAATCTTCTTGCCTTTCGCGATTACAATCAATTTCTGTTAAGAAACAATGATCCGCCGTATTTAGTGCCTCCGCAAAGGCAACATAGAAATCTTTCGTTCTAGAATAAGTATTTGGTTTAAACACAACTGCTAATTTTTTATGAGGATACTTTTGACGAACCGCTTCCAAAGTAACACGAATTTCTGTTGGATGATGTGCATAATCATCGATCAACACTGTATTTCCTACTTCTTCGATCGCAAAGCGACGTTTCGCAGGATGAAATTCGCGTAGTACTTCTTGCATAAGGGATGGCTCTACTCCTAATTCCTTCGCAACCAAAATAGCAGCAACAGCATCTAATACCATGTGTTTTCCATAAAGAGGGATTTCAAAAGAGGAGAAGAATTCTCCACGAATCCAGAGGGCAAAAGAAGCCCCCTTCTCTGACAAAACTAAATCTCGAATCACTGCATCATTTTCTGAATCAAATCCGTAATAAGTAACCGGACAAGAAACTTGCAATTTGCGAACATTGGCATTATCTCCACACAATACAGCAAAGCGCTTTGTCTTGTTCACAAAAGTTTGGAAAGTATTCACAATGTCTTCTAAATCGTGATAGCATTCCATATGTTCTTCTTCGATATTGGTAATAATCGTAATGGCTGGAGAGTAATTTAAAAAATGACGATTAAATTCATCGGACTCTAAAACAAAGTATTGATTGTCAGGACTCGCTTTTCCAGAACCGTCTCCGATAAAATAATTACACCCCATTGCCCGTTCGAGAATTTGAGAGCAAATAGAAGTCGTCGTCGTTTTACCATGCGTTCCACAAACAGAAATCGTTTCAAACATCCTTGTAATATCTCCTACAACTTCATTATACTCTTTTACAACAAGTCCTTGTTTTCGAACGCGAACAAGTTCCGGATGAGTCTCTTTAAACGCCTTTGAATAAGTAACAATCGTATCTTGACTAATTGGATGAAGACTATCGTAAAAAATAGGAATATTTCTCTCTTCCAAGCCTACTTGTGTAAATTTAAATTCTTCTACATCATCGTAACCACTCACTTCATTTCCTAAGTCGTATAATAATGATGCAAGAGTTGCCATTCCGGCTCCCTTTATTCCAATGCAATAATATTTCATTCTTTCACATCCTTGCTATCATTATACTATTTTTCCCTCTAATATACAACCAAAATAACACACAAAAACCAAACCTTTTACAAGATTTGGTTATTATTTAAAAACTTCCCTTTTTTGCATAAATACGAATATATCCATTAAAATCATCATCTGTAGAGCTAGCATTTCCTAACGAACAACTACCGATAGTAGAACCATCGCGCCCATTACATCCATTGATTCCATTATATTTTAAAAGAGTTAAATTTCCAATTTTTGAGTTTCCAGTGGACTGAAGATAATTGTATCCGTATCCTCCACTTCCACCTTCATCACCGGCACCGTCTGTATTCCAAAAAGCATTATAAAAATAAGAAACATGAAAATAGTGATTCGTTCCAGCAGGGAAACCACCACCGCCTCCTCCACCATCGGCCCAAGAATTTTCAATCGCATTAAAACTATTTAATGAACTAGGCAAAGGATATCCATAACGATTAAAAAAATAGATTACCGAATCTTTATCATGAGCATCTCCATCCGAATAACTTTTTCCATTAGTAGCATTATGAGAGTGTGCAAAATTACTATAAGTTGCAGCAGTAGAACTTCCACGCAAAGCGTATCCAATCCCACCTTTACTGTGTAGTCCCCCTCCTCCACCGCCTCCGGCAGCAGCAAGCAATGTATTTCCGATCCAAACAGAAGAGGTTCCTCCTCCTCCACCAGAACTTATTCCAAGTTGTCCATCTGGGCGTCCACCATTATTCCATTGACCACGTCCACCAGCATAAAGCTTGGCTGTTACGGAATTAGTAGTACGTAAAGAGAAAAATTGGTATCCTCCAAATCCTCCTTGGTAAGTATCGGCTCCTCCTTGTCCACCAGCAATTTCAATATAATAAATGCGACAAGGGAAAAAGGTGTAATCTTGAGAAACTAAAGTAGTATAATTCCCTCTAAGTTCTAATGCCAAAGCATAGTCACTAGGGATGGCGGATGCAGTATCAACTGGAACACGACTTTCCGGATCACAAATATTAAAATCATCTTTAATATCACCGGTAGTTTCCTTTTGTACATCACGAATTGTTGCTATATTTCTAGCAATAATAAATAAAGACATACTTAATAAAATAATCAACGAATACAAAACAGCAGTCGCAATAAACCCTTTATTATTCTTAGTTTTCTTCATT
>CALVKE010000040.1 GCA_944332535.1 uncultured Bacilli bacterium | reverse complement strand
TAAAGTACTCGCATCTATCACAGAAGAATATACATTAATGAACCGCGAAGAAAAGAAAAAGGCAAAACGAGCAAAACCGCCTTTTACCACTAGTACTTTACAACAAGAATCATCGAATAAACTAGGGTTTCCTGCAAAAAAAACAATGTCGATTGCTCAAAAGTTATACGAAGGAATCGATCTAGAAAATGGACCAGTCGGATTAATCACCTACATGAGAACAGATTCCATTCGTATGAGCGATGAATTTACCAAAAGTGCTAGTGACTATATTTTAGAAAATTACGGAAAAGAATATGTAGGAGCTGCCAAGAAACAAAAGGCAAAAGAAAACGTGCAAGACGCTCACGAAGCGATCCGACCAACCAGCATTCTTCGTACTCCGGAATCTGTAAAAAAATACTTAACAAGCGACGAATACAAATTATATCGCATCATTTATATTCGTGCCCTTGCTTCTTTAATGAAAGATGCTTCCGTTTTGCAAACGACGATTGTATTAGACAACCAAGGATATCAGTTCAAAGCAACCGGTCAAGTATTAGTTTTTGATGGATATTTAAAAGTGTATCAAGACTATGAGTCAAGTGAGGAAAAAATTCTCCCACTTTTAAAAGAAAATGTTCTTACTTCAAAAGATGTAGAAAAAGAGCAACATTTTACCAAACCACCAGCTCGTTATACCGAAGCAAAACTCATTCAAGAAATGGAAGAGTTGGGAATTGGAAGACCTTCTACTTATGCGAAAACGATTGATACCATCAAAGAGCGAAACTACGTGACGATGGAAGATAAAAAATTTGTTCCGACCGAAATTGGGATTGAAACAACCGATAAATTGCAAGAATATTTTAGTGATTTAATTAATGTTGAGTATACCAAGGAAATGGAAGAAGATTTGGATAAAATTGCCGAAGAGCATATGGATCCGGTTAAGGTATTAAGAGAGTTTTACGACATCTTTGAACCAAAAGTAGAAAACGCGTTTGAACAGATGGATAAAAAAGCACCGAAAGAAACAGGAGAGACGTGTCCAAATTGTGGAAGCCCGATGGTCATTAAAAAAGGAAAATACGGAGAGTTTGAAGCTTGTAGTAACTATCCGGAATGTAAGTATATTAAAAAAGAAGTAAAAGAAGAGAAAGTTCTTATGGATTGTCCTCTTTGTAAAGAAGGAAAAATCGTAGAGAAACTAACCAGACGAGGAAAAGTATTTTATGGATGCAATCGCTATCCAAAGTGTAAGGCTGCTACTTGGTTTCCACCAACGGGAGAAATTTGTCCGAAATGTGGAAGCTTACTAGTGATGAAAAACAATGAAGTAACATGCAGCAACAAAGATTGTTCTTATCCATCTTAAAAGGGAAACATTCTTTCTTATAGAGAGAATGTTTTCTTATGAAAAATTATCTAATAGCGAACCAAAAATCTCTTCTTTTTTTGGTAAACCTATGATACAATGAAACTAAGGTGAGGCTATGAGAAAGGGAATGATTTTCGCAAGTATTGGACTTGCAGTAGTATTCATAACAGGAGGAACCTATTTCTTTTGGAATAAGCAAAAGGCGAGTAAAGAAAAAGAAATTAGTGATCATTACGCTAGCACCATGCGAGTAACAGAAGATACCGTCTTATGGCAGAGAGTAGGGGACAAATGGGAAGAAAGTGGGGAAGTTTATCAAAATACCATTCTTTCTTTTGAAGATATTGTCGGTGAATATTACCAGATTCAAGGAACGGATTATTTTGTTTTCTTCGATAAAGTAGATGCCACGTCTTCGGTAGATACGTCTTCTAAGAATCTTCTTTTTCCAGAAGACGCCAAGATTCCTGCCAATACTACTCTTTGGGAACAGGGAGAAAAACGACTAAAAGTGGATCAAGAATTACAACTACCCATTATCGAAAAACAAGAAGAAATACTGAAAGTATTGTTAAATGAAGAGGTACTAGAAGTAAAAAAAGAGGAAGTAGAAGTCATTCCAGTAGAAGAAAGACAGCAAGAAACACTAGAAAAAGTTAGCATCTTTCTTTTGAAAGAAGAGGAAAATCTAGAAGAAAAACTAGCCTTGTTACAAGAGAGAGAATATACTTACTTGACAGAGGAGGATTTACTCCTACATTTGGGAAAACATCGCTTGTATCCTAAAAATAGTGTGATGCTCATTATCGAAGAAGAAAGTGATACGCTAAGAGAATGGATTGAAAAATATCACTTGACGGTAAATTTAAAAGAAGAACTCATTCAAACATATCCGGCGGGCGATCAACAAGTAAGCACTTTAGATAATCTTACCAGTTATGAAGTGGACAAAGCGACAACACTCGAGCGCTTTCAAGATATGTTAGAAGGAAAAAAAGAAATTCGTGATGTTGCAACTAGCATTGCGGTTTTAAATTATCATTTCTTTTATAATCCCGAAACAGGAGAAGAGTGCAATGAAAGCATTTGTCTTTCGGTTCAAAATTTCGAGGAGCAATTAAAATATTTACAGGATAATGGATACCAAACGTTAACGATGAAAGAATTTAATGATTGGATGGATGGTAAAATAGAACTTCCAAAAAAGTCGGTATTACTAACCG
>CALVKE010000039.1 GCA_944332535.1 uncultured Bacilli bacterium | reverse complement strand
AAAGTGGATATCGAGTAGCACAGGGTTTTCGAGATGCTAAAAATCCATCGGATAATTGGTTAAGTGGTAGTTATACTTTATTCTATTTATTTCAAAATGTCTTTTTTAATCACGCTAGAATGACCATGGATGGGTCAGCATCTATTAATGGAACAGGATTTATGATAAAAAAAGAGATTATCGATACGTATGGATTTGATACTTATACGTTAACAGAAGATGTAGAATTTACGGGACAATGCGCTCTTCGCGGAGAAAGAATTGCCTTTGTAGAAGATGCTATTACCTATGATGAATATCCTATTTTGTTTAAAGCTTCTTGGAAACAGAGAAAAAGATGGTCGGCGGGTATATTAGAGTGTATGAAACGTTATTCCCTTCCACTATTTAAAAATTATCGAAAAACAAAAAACGTAGCATCGATCGACATGGCCTTTGTATATTTCGGGCCTTTGATGCAAGTATTAAATTTTGTAAACATTGTTATGCTTCTTGCCTTTCATCTATTAGGAATTCATTTACATGATTTATTTTCTTATATGTTTGCTTCTGGCTGGATTTTCTTTGCGTTATCGTATTTGGCCGGTGTTTTGATTGAAGTGTTTATGCTTCTTTACAAAAAGAAAAAAATCATGCCAGTATTACAAGGAATTTTATTGTTTCCCATATTTTTAGCAACATGGATTCCAATTAATATTTCTTGTATGATTAAAAAACATACGAAATGGGAAGAAATTAAACATAATCGTAGTGTAGAAATTAAAGATGTTTTGAATTAAAAGACTTGTTTTCTAGCAGAAAACGGGATATAATAAAAACAAATCGTTGATGAAAGACAATGGTTATGGAACAAGATAGAGAGGCTATGGTTGGTGGAAATAGCTTTGGGAAATGATCTAATCTACTTTCGAGATGAAAGCGTCTGCTTTCCGGATGCAAGTCCGTTATCTAAAGTAAGAGAATGTAAGGATGGTACCGTCACAAGTTGTGACTCCTTTATCGTATCATCCTTTTTTGTTGGAGGAGAATATGAATTCAAAAATGCTTCCGAAAGATTTTGAAGAACGTACATTGGCGCTAGTGACAACTTTATTTGAAGATCACACAGATAAAGCGGGAGAGCCGTATTTGTTCCATTTGATGCGTGTACGCGATTCTTTCCAAGAACCTTACTTAAGATGTTTGGCTCTTCTACATGATGTGTTGGAAGATACTTCGTGGACGGTAAGAGAGCTTACGGAGTTTGGCTGTAGTGATACGATGCTTGCTACTCTTCAGTTATTGACAAAAGATCCTTTTGTCTCCTACGATGAATATATTTCGCATATTATAGAAAGTCATGATAATTCGGCATTAAAAGTGAAATTAGCGGATATGATGGATAATATGAAGGAAGAGAGACTTTGCCTTCTAGAAGAGGATGTAAGACTTCGACTTCGTGGAAAATATCAAAAGCAGTACGATCGATTAAAAAAAGCAGAAAAGGAGAGAAACTTATGTTAGATATTAAATTTGTAAGAGAAAACCCGGAAAAGGTAAAAGAGAATATTAAGAAGAAATTTCAAGAGGAGAAATTACCTCTTGTAGAGGAAGTTATTGAATTAGATCAAAAAATTAGAGCGTTAAAACAAGAAGGAGATACTCTGCGGCAAGAAAGAAATGCAATTAGCGGAGAAATTGGCTCTTTGATGCGTGAGAAAAAGCAAGAGGAAGCGAATGAAAGAAAACAAAAAGTAGTGCAAATCAATGAGAAGTTAGTTGCTATTGAACAAGAGGAAGAAGAGTTAGCGAACGTTTTAAAAGAAAAAATGATGGTAATTCCTCAGATGATTGATGACTCTGTTCCCGTTGGAAAAGACGATAGTGAAAATGTGGAAATAGAGCGTTTTGGAGATCCTATTGTACCAGATTATGAAATTCCTTATCATGCGGATATTTGCGATGCATTAAGTGGTTTGGATAAAGAAAGTGCTGGAAGAGTCAGTGGAAATGGTTTTTATTATTTAATGGGAGATATTGCTAGACTTCATTCCGCGATGTTAAGTTATGCTAGAGATTTTATGATTGAAAAGGGATTTACGTATTGCGTTCCGCCATTTATGATTAGAAGTGATGTAGTAACCGGTGTTATGTCTTTTGCGGAGATGGATGCCATGATGTATAAGATTGAAGGAGAAGATTTATATTTAATCGGAACAAGTGAGCATTCCATGATTGGACGATTTAAAGGGCAATTAATCGATGAGAAAGCACTTCCTATTACTCTAACTTCCTATTCTCCTTGTTTTCGAAAGGAAGTTGGTGCACACGGCTTAGAAGAAAGAGGACTTTACCGGGTTCATCAATTTGAAAAGCAAGAGATGGTTGTTTTATGTAAACCAGAAGAAGCGATGGATTGGTATCATAAGATGTGGCAATTTACTGTAGACTTCTTTCGGAGTTTAGATGTTCCTGTTCGAACTTTAGAGTGCTGTTCAGGAGATCTTGCTGATTTGAAAGTAAAATCTTGTGATGTAGAGGCTTGGAGTCCAAGACAGAAGAAATATTTTGAAGTAGGTTCTTGCTCTACTCTTGGAGATGCACAAGCACGTCGTCTTGGAATTCGTGCGAAAGGAGAAAATGGGAATTATTTAGTTGCTACTCTTAATAATACTGTTGTTGCCTCTCCTCGTGGTTTGATTGCCGTGTTAGAGAATAATTACCAAGAAGATGGATCTATTCGTATTCCGAAAGCTTTACAACCTTATATGGGTGGTAAGGAAAACATAGAGTTAAAGTAAGAGTCAGTGTCTGACTCTTTTTTAGTGTACTCTCCCTTTCCAGGACCATAGAGTGGGTATATATGTATGAAAAATTATGGTATAATGAAATTATATATAGCTTGTAGAGAGGACCGAAAAAAATGAATAAAATTCTAGTAGTGGATGATGAGAAGGAAATTGCGGATTTAGTTGAGTTGTATCTGAAAGGCGAAAATTACATCGTTAGTAAATATTATTCGGCGATGGATGTGATGGAAAATATCGACGCTTTAGACGTTGATTTAGCAATTTTAGATGTGATGATGCCTGAGATGGATGGATTTACCCTATGTAATAAAATAAGAGAAAAATATACTTTTCCTATTATTTTTGCTACAGCAAAGGTAGAAGAAATCGATAAAATAAATGGTTTGATGATCGGGGCTGATGATTATGTAACGAAACCATTTCAACCATTAGAGTTGGTTGCTCGTGTAAAGGCACAGTTAAGAAGAAGTCAGAAGTATAATTCTTCCAAAAAAGAAGAAAACGTGATTGATTTTAGAGGAATCTTGATTAATAAGGATGCCCATGAATTTTTTTTCAATGAGAAAAAGATCAATTTAACCAAAATAGAGTTTGCGATATTATGGTTATTGTGTGAAAATAGAGGAAAAGTCGTAAAGACGGATGATCTTTTTGTTGGTGTATGGGGAAGCCAATATTTTGAAAAGGATAATAATACTATTATGGTGCATATAAGACATTTAAGAGAAAAAATGAATGATATTGGGAAAAATCCAAAATATATAAAAACGATTTATGGAGTGGGGTATAAAATTGAAAAGTGAAGAAAATAAATTGTTGCGAAAAACTTTTTTCTTATTTTTATTTAAGGTCTTGATGTGGTCTATATGTATGCCTTTGGCTATTTTAATTTTCGTAACCATCATTGATAATATGGATTTCCAATGGATATACGATTTTTCTCCTGAGGTCTATGATCTTTTTAAAACATTTTTTTACAGAATAACCGATCTGCGTTTCTTGATTGTTCCCGTTTTTTTGATTTGGGTAACCGGAACCATGATATTATTATATAAATTGCTGAAAAAAGTTTTTGGATATATGGATGATATTGAAAAAGCAACAGAAGACTTGGTGGATAAAGAGGTCGAATATATCGAATTACCAGATGAATTAGAAGAAATTCAAAAACGGATGAATCATTTAAAGAGAGAGTCGGAGAAGAATGAACGACTTGCAAAAGAAAATGAACAAAGAAAAGAAGAGTTAATTGTTTATTTAGCACATGATATTAAAACTCCTTTAACATCTATGATAGGATATTTATCTCTTTTAGATGAAATCAATGATATGCCTAAGAAGAAACAACAAAAATATATTTCGATTGCTTTGGAGAAGTCTTATCGATTAGAAGAGTTAATCAATGAATTATTTGATATCGCTAGATTTAATTCGGAAAAAATCATTTTGGAAAAAGAAGAATTAGATCTTAACTTAATGTTAGAGCAAATTATCGATGATTTTTATCCTACTTTAAAAGACGTAAATAAGAGTATCCAGTTGAAGTACGAGGAGCACATTCATATTGTTGCCGATCCAGATAAATTGAGTCGAGTATTTAATAATTTGATCAAGAATGCGATTAGCTATAGTAAGGAAGATAGTGAAATTTTAATTACTTTAAAGAAAAATACCGAGGAAGTAGTCGTCGAAGTAATTAATAAAGGGAAGCAAGTATCGGAAGAAAAATTAAATAAATTATTCGAAAAGTTTTATCGATTGGATTCCTCTCGGACATCCAAAACAGGGGGAAGTGGTTTGGGACTTGCGATTGCCAAAGAGATCGTGGAATTGCATAATGGAACGATAATGGCAGAAAGTAACGAGGTAGAAACTACTTTTCGTGTTAAATTACCTCTTTCCTAAATTAAGAATAATTTAAGATTTATTTAAGAGTAAATTAAAGAACAATCATTTTGTAGTCAGTATAATTAAGTTGTATTGATTGGAATGGTTGTTTTTTTAAATGGAGGAAGAAAATATGGCAAGAAAAAGATTAACTCAACGATTCCCTTTTCTATTACCATTACGAGTATGGCAAAGGAATCTATTTTATCGAATTGGAATGCTGTTTGATGGAAATAAATATTCTAAAAATAGGGGCGAAAAACTCAAGTATGAGATTTGTGAGACAAAGACCTTAATGATTAATGAAAATAGTGGACATCCTATTATTTATCAAAAAAACAAGGTGGAAAATTTGAAAATAGCTAGTCAGACGATGAATCATATTTTGATTTATCCCAATGAAACTTTTTCTTTTTGTTATTTAGCGAGAAACAGTAAAAGATACGGAAGGTACAAGGATGGTTTAATATCGGTGGATGGAAAAGTGATTGCCCGAAAAGGTGGAGGACTCTGTCATTTGAGTAATTTATTATATTATTTATTTTTAATGAGTCCACTTACTATTGTAGAAAGACATGGACATAAGGTAAAGTCATTTCCTAACCCGGATAAGTCTTCTTTAGAAGGAGTAGATGCCACTATTAACAGTGGTTGGTTAGATTTAAAAGTAAAGAATGAAACGAACAATATTTATCAGTTAGATATTTCTTTTGATGATGAATATATGTATGGAAAAATATTGTCGAATGAAAAGTCAAGTGTTGATTATGAAATTGTTAATGAGAATTTAAGGTATGTAAGAGAAAATGAAAAGATTTATGAATGTGTTGAAGTGGTTAGAATTGAAATAGATAAGGAAAGTAAAAAAGTGGTAAGAAAAGTAAAGTTATATGAGGAAAAAGTTCTTATTGAGTATGAACTAGCAAGTGATATAGAAGTAGAGGAGAGTTGATTTTATGAAAAAAACAGTGGCTATTCTTTTTGGAGGATGCTCTAGTGAATATGATGTATCTCTTGTATCTGCGACTGCGGTCATTAAGAGTGTGAATAAAGAAAAGTATAATGTGTTAATGATTGGAATAACAAGAGATGGGGATTTTTATTTATATGAGGGGGATATAGATAATATTGAAAAAGATGAATGGTTCCAGAAGGACCTAGTAAAAAGAATAACTATTTCCACGAATCGAAGGGATCACGGAATTATTCTTTTAGAAACAAATGAGGTGATAAAAATTGATATTGCTTTTCCGGTGTTGCACGGGCGAAATGGAGAAGATGGAAGGTTACAAGGATTACTAGAACTTGCTGGAATAAAATATGTTGGATGTGATATGACTTCCTCTGCTCTTTGTATGGATAAGTATTTAGCCCATGAAATTGTTTCTTTGAATGGTTTTTTATCTCCTGTATCTTATTTGTTTTGTGAAAAGGATAGTTATGAGATAATTGCGAATAAGGTTCGTAACTTAACTTATCCGTTATTTGTAAAACCATTAAAAGCTGGATCGTCTTTTGGAATTACGAAAATAGCAAGAATCGAAGAGTTAAATGGTGCTCTCAAAGAGGCGTTTGTGTATGATAATAAAGTGATTATAGAAGAAAATGTCGACGGATTTGAGGTTGGTTGTGCGGTATTAGGAAATGATGAGTCAATTATCAGTGAAGTAGATGAGATAGAACTAGAAGATGGTTTCTTTGATTACTTTGAAAAATATAATTTGAAAACGAGTAATATCCACTTACCTGCAAGACTTAGTACCAAAGAGCGAGAAAAAATAAAAGAGACGGCTCTTAGTATCTATAAAATATTGGGTTGCAGTGGGTTTGCCCGAGTAGATATGTTTTATACCAAAGACAAAAGGATTGTTTTTAATGAAGTGAATACCATTCCAGGTTGCACGTCTCACTCTAGATACCCTAGTATGTTAAAAGAGATTGGAATTTCTTTTGAAGAAGTGATTGATCGTTTAATTACGCTGGGGTGGGAAAGATGAAATCTATCCTTTTACAGAAAGAAGATATCGGAAAGGGCAGTTTAGTACTTATTAATTCTTGTCATATTTTGAATAGCAAGGCAGAGGATCTTGTCTCCTTTAATGAAAAGTTCCATGATATAAGATTAAATAGGACAGCACGGAATGCATTGTCTTTCCTGTTGAATGATATTGCCTCGGAAGATAAGATAATTCCTGTAAGCGGGTATCGAACTTTGAAAGAACAAAAAGAGATATATAATACTTCTTTTCTTGAAAATGGAAAAGAATATACCCAAAAATATGTTGCACTACCTAATGCTAGTGAACATCAAACAGGACTTGCCATCGATCTGGCATTCAATGAAGGGGATATTGATTTTATTTGTCCCCGTTTTCCTTATTATGGAATATGTCAAGACTTTAGAAATAGGGCACCAAACTATGGCTTTATCGAAAGGTATCAAGATAAAAAGAAAAAAATTACAAAAATAGCAAAAGAAGAATGGCATTTTCGCTATGTTGGATATCCTCATTCTAAGATTATAACGGAGAAGGACTTTTGTTTAGAAGAATATATTGATTTTTTGAAAAAATTTGTCTATCCTGATCATCCGTTGCAGTTTGAAGAATATCAAATATTTTATCTTCCTTATCATGGAGAAGATATCTGTTTGAAGTTAGAAGAAAACGATACTGTTTCAGGAAATAATGTGGATGGTTTTCTATTGACGATGAAAGGAAAATAAGAATGAGGAAAAAAATAAATTTGGATATATGTCGTTTTTTCGCTTCTTTCCTCATTGTTGCTATTCATATTTCTCCCTTTGCCAAGATAAATCCGGAATTTGACTTTTTCTTTACTAGAATATTAGGAAGAGTAGCCGTTCCTTTCTTTGTTATGATAACAGGATATTATGTATTGGATAAATCTTTTGAAAATAAAAAAGTATTAATTGATTACACGAAAAAGATATTAAAGATTTATCTGTTTTGTATGATATTATATCTACCAATCAATATTTATCAGGGAACTTTTGAAAATTTTGATGGTATCGAGGTAGTAAAAGATGTTTTTATAAATGGAACAATGTATCATTTGTGGTATTTTCCAGCACTTATCGTTGGAATTTGGCTTACTTATTATTTGATAAAAAAATTAGGAAGAAAAGCAAGTTTTATTATCATTTTATTATTCTATTTGATCGGGTTATTTGGGGATAGTTATTATGGTATAATAGTTAAGAGTGAAATTGCAAAGAATATATATCATTTTTTATTTCACTTGTTCGAGTATACGAGAAATGGATTATTTTATATACCAATCTTTTTATATTTAGGATACGCTATTAAAATAACACCTAGAAATATTCGATGTCCTTTCTTATACAATTTGTTGTTTTTTCTGCTAATGAGTGGAGAAGCCTTCCTTTTACATCGTTATCACCTACAAAGGCATGATAGTATGTACTTGTTTTTACTTCCGCTTATGTATTTTTTCTTTTGTTATTTGATTGAACATCATCAAACAGCAAATAGGAAATTAAGAAATGTTGCAACATCTATTTATATTTTCCATCCCCTTTTTATTATAGGGATTCGGTTTGTTTCTGGGAGGATGGGAATCCAAAATATTTTACTCGAAAATAATTTGCTTTTTTACTTGTTAGTTTGTCTAATAACGGCAGTGTTCGCTATTTTGATAGAAAAAATAAAAGGAGTAGGAAAAAATGAAAGAAAATCATTTGGAAAAGAATAGAGCATGGATAGAAATTGATGGGAATCATTTAGAAAATAATATAAATGAGTTGAAAAAGATTATTCCACAAAATGTGAAGATTATGGCAGTTGTCAAAGCCAATGCTTATGGACATGGTTTATTATTGATCGCAAAGAAATTATCAGAAATTGGCATTGCTGATTTTGCCGTAGCAACATTAGAAGAAGGAATATATTTGAGACAACATCATATCAAAGGAAATATTTTAATTTTGGGTTTTACTCAGTTTCATGATTTAGAATATGTTATCAAATATGACTTGATTCAAACGATTGTCGATTATGATTATTCAGAAAAGATAAGAAAGCTAGATCTTAGTGAAAAGTTAAAATGTCATATAAAAATAGATACTGGTATGAATAGACTAGGAGAGAAGTATAGTCATTTGGATAGGTTATATAAAATATATGAAAACGAAAAATTAAACATTTTAGGGACATTCAGCCATTTGTGTGTTGCGGATTCTAGTGAGAAAGAAGATATTGTGTTTACTAAAAATCAGATCTTTCGATTTGATAATTGTGTAAGAGCGATAAAAGAGAAGGGTTATGATACTGGGAAACTACATTTACAAAGTAGTTATGGGGTCATTAATTATAAAGGATTACACTATGATTATGTACGAGTTGGTATTCTTATGTATGGCATTAATAGTTCTGCGCAATCTTATCAATTGACACGTTTAAATTTAAAACCCGTTTTATCATTAAAGGCGAGAGTCACCAGTATTCATTCAATAGATAGAAATGAATTGGTTAGTTATGGAAGGACTTATATCGCAACAGAACACAGAAAAATTGCTTCGGTTTCCATAGGTTATGCTGATGGTATTCCAAGAAATTTGTCTAATAAAAACATGAATGTTAAAATCAAAGGAAATTATTGTCATGTAATAGGGCGAATCTGTATGGATCAATTGTTGATTGATATTTCTGATATTTCCAATGTAAAAGTAGGAGATGAAGTTACTTTCATCGGGGAAGAAAAGGAAATTGCTGCAACCGAAGTTGCTGATAAAGCTGGAACTATTACCAATGAGTTATTGTCTAGACTGGGAAGTAGATTGGAAAGAATAGTGATTGAAAAAAGTAAGTCTAGTATTAGCGGAAAAACGAAATAATATAGAATCCTTTTATTCTATATTTTTTTATTTTCTTTTCTGATGATACATAGTATAATAAGAACGGAGTATTAGGGAGGAAAGTTATGTTAAAAGTAAAAGACTTGAAGAAGAAATTTGTTCGTTATAATGCAAAACGAGAAAAAGAAGAATTTTTTGCCGATAATGGAATTACCTTTCAAGCAAACGACGGAGAAATTGTCGGAATTTTAGGACCGAACGGTGCTGGAAAAACGACTTTGCTTCGTATGATTGCTGGAATTTTAACACCGACAGAAGGAGAAATTCAATTTGATGGACTGTCTCTGGAAAAGAATGAAGTTGCTATCAAAAAACAGATCGCTTATTTGTCGGGAAACACAAAAATCTATCAAAGTTTATCTACTTATGAACTTTTAAAGATGTGTGGGGAATTTTATGATGTTCCAAAAGAGACTATTGATTTACGTATCCACATGCTAGCAACAGAGTTGAATTTGACGGATTTTTTGTATCAGAGAATTGAAAATTTATCTACTGGGCAAACACAAAGAGTGAATATTGCTCGCTGTCTTATTCATGACCCGAAGTATTATATTTTGGATGAGGCGACCAGCGGCCTAGATATTATTTCTAGTCAAATTATTTTAGACTTTATTAAAAAGGAAAGAGATCGGGGAAAAACTATTTTATATTCGACCCATTATATGGAAGAAGCGGAGAATATTTGTAATAATGTCATCATGATTAATAAAGGAGTTATTATTCAAGAAGGAACGCCAGAAGAAATTCGTAAGAAGACGAAAACAACAAATTTAAGAGATGCATTTTTTGCCTTGATTGGAGGAGTTAGTGATGAAAAATAATATTTGGAATATTTTGAAAAAAGAGCTTCGCGAGATGTTTCGCGATAAAAAATCACTTTCTATGATGTTGATTATTCCGATTTTGATTCCTTTGTTGGTTCTTGGGATGTCGGCACTTTTTGAGTCGCAAATGAATCGACCGGTCGAGGATTATAATCGTATTGGTTTTGCTTATGATATGAGTGATGTGGAAGAAGCGATTGCCAAAGAGACGGGAATTGAAGTAATAACTGGTTCTTTGGACGAGCTTGCCAAACAGTACGAAGAGGGGAATTTAAATTTATACGTGGAAAAGGATGGAAATCGTTATATTATGCATGGAGCGGATAATGAAGATACCACGTACGCTCTTACTTTGGCAGATAGTTATTTTTCTAGTTACAAAGAGTACTTGCAACAAGAATATTTAGTAGAAAATGACGTAGATCCAGACAGTGTTATTCAAATTATTACAACGGAAAAACAAATTGAAGTAGAAGAGAGCTTTTTTGCAAGTTATGTTACCAATTATGCCTTTTTGTTTATTATTATGGCAATTACAGTATCTGCAACTTATCCTGCAACGGATACTACCGCAGGAGAAAAAGAAAGAGGAACGTTGGAAACCTTACTTACTTTTCCGATTCGAAGTCGAGACATTATTATTGGAAAATTCTTAAGTGTTTCTCTATCTTCGATTATTACGGGAATCATTAGTTTCTTACTAGCTATTATATCTTTTCTTATTGCAGAGAAGACATTTACCATCTATGAAGGAGTTAGCTTAATGCCTTCTGTGATTTCTCTTGTATTTGCAAGCGTTGTAATCGTTGCTTACTCGTTTTTAATCAGCGGTCTTTGTATCGCTATTGCGAGTCGCTCAAAAACATTTAAAGAAGCACAGAGTGCTTTGACTCCTCTTACCTTTATTTCTTTTTTTCCAGGAATGATTGCGTTTATGATCGAAATAAAAACGAATGCGCTTCTTTCTTTGGTTCCTTTCTTAAACTACACATTGTTATTTACCGATATTACGAATGGAAGTGTTAATTATTTCTATATTTTCTTGATGCTTCTTTCTACTTTCGTTGTGATTGCTACCGTGTTGTTCATTATCATTAAACAGTATAAGTCTGAAAAAGTATTATTTTCTAATTAAGAAAAAAGAGAATGTTACCAAGTTGTAAGATTCTCTTTTTTTTGATATAATTTTTAACGAAAGAGGAGGAATCAACGTGAAGAGTGGATGGCTTTTTTTAAAACGTAATATTCAATGGATTTTATTATTTTTTTGTATGTTCTTTTTTTTGAAGATTGCAGAAGACGTGTTTTCCCAAGAATTGATGCGAATAGATGAAATTGGATACAGTCTTGTTTCTCGCTATCTTATTTCTGATTTTGCAACTCCAATCGCTAAATTTATTACTCAGTTTGGTGGTTCCATTTTCTTAGTTAGTTTTGCTATTTTTCTATTTCTTGTTTTGAAAAATAAAAAAATTGGTTTTTGTATTTGGCTTAATTTGGTTTGTGTTGCTGTTTTAAATATTACGATGAAAGCGATTTTTCAACGACCGCGTCCTGAAGATTTATTTTTGATCGAAGAGTCCGGTTATAGTTTTCCATCCGGGCACTCTATGGTTAGTGCCGCTTTTTATGGATTCTTGATTTATCTTATTTATCATTGTGTAAAAAATCCTTATTTAAAATGGGCTCTTATTGTATTCCTTGTCTTCTTTATCGGATTGATCGGTATTAGTAGAATTTATTTAGGAGTTCATTATACAAGTGATGTGTTAGGCGGGTTTTTCTTATCTATTTCTTATCTTATTGTATATATTCGTTTTACCTCACGTTTTGTTCTTCCAAAGCAAGCTTCTTAATCTTGCTTTTTTTAATTTCTAATAATTTTTCATAAAATTCCCGTAATTATACCACAATTGATGTGTAAGATGGATAGTGAAAGGAGGAATTATTATCGAAATAAAAATCATTGGTTCAAATTGTAGTAACGGAATGAAATTGAAAAAGGAAGTGATGCGAGCGATTGATGATATTGGCTTTCCAATATCTTGTATTGAGTTAAATGACGAGAAGAGCAAGAAACGCTATGGGATTAAAAATGTTCCAGCATTAGTAATTTCTGATGCTATTAAGAGCCAGGGATGCGTCTTAACTTCTCGTGAGATTTCCAAACTTATCCTTGCAGCTACTGCTTAATATAAATTTAATATAGATGAAAAACTAGATTATCAAAATTGTGATAATCTAGTTTTTTGGTTGAAGTCTTTTTTGTTTTACCTCATGAATGAATTGACTTGGATTAGTAAGCAATAGTTTTTTGGAAAATTCCTGTCCGTAATTTGCAATTAACAAATTCGAGATGTAATGTTTTTTCTCTTTTTCTGGAAGAGATCCTTTGGCATTTTGTCCATCTGAAATGTTTCCTGTTGAAAGAAATATTTTTTCCTCCGGGTAGTGTAATTCTTCTTTTAAATAAGTTAGATGCGCTAAAAGAAGAGTCTCTTTGTCTTTTTCTATGGAATGACAAGAAAGACTAAGATAAGCACCTTTTTCTTTTAGGTATTCTAAACGATTTTTTAGGACGGCTGGATCCTCTTTACTTTCTTCGTTGATATTGGAAAATAAAAGAGGACCCGCTTCTTGTTGTCTTTTATCAATTTCTGTTAATATATCATAAAATGTTTCTTCGTTAGTTTGGGATAGATCAATGCTAAGACCTAATTGTAGTGCTCTTTCCACTAATTCTTGTCCTTCTTTTGATAATCCTCCGTTTTTTTCTTTTCTTCCTTTTCCATAACAGTTAGATTCTTCTCCAACAATTGATAAAATATGAAGACCGTCTCGTTTTAATGAGGCTAGATCTTCTTTTCTTAAGTCATCCGTCGCATTCATACGATATAAAAATTCTGCGTTTTCCGGCAAAATAGTCAATAATTTTAAATTTTCTAGAAATTGTTTACTTTCCAAGAACATTTTTTTAATATCACTAGCTTCTTTCGGGAAAATACCGAATCTTTTTTTCATTTCTTCGTAAGGTAATACATTCATATTAGCAACTCCACCAATGATGTTTTTGGATTGATAAATCTTTTCTAATTGTACTAATGTTTCTTCCAGGTTTTGATAACAATTACTTTGTTTTAAATTCATATATAAAATGTTTAATAAATCATAATACATGTCATACATTATTTCTTCACCTTTTTATTATTCTAGCGTATTTTACGAGAAAAGAAAAGAGTTTTGCAATTTTTCTATTTAATTGTTATAATGATACTATTGGTGGTGTTTAGCATGTTAATTACTAGCTTGGAGAATGAAAAGATTCGTAATTATTTGAAATTGAAGGAAAAAAAGTATCGAGATAAGTCGGGTTTGTTTTTGGTAGAAGGAGAACATTTGGTTTTGGAAGCACATCGGGCCGGTTTAATCGAAGAGATTTTGTTGGAACAAGATTCTGTATTTCCTGTTCCAGAGGAAACTGTTTATGTGAGTCAAGCTATTTTGAATCGTTTGAGTGATGTTGAAAATCCTTCTTATGTGATGGCGGTTTGCCATAAAAAGGTGGAATCCGAGGAATTGGGAGAGAGACTCTTGTTGTTAGATGGGGTTCAAGATCCTGGTAATTTAGGAACAATTCTTCGAAGTAGTAAAGCTTTTCATATTGATAGCGTGATTCTTAGTGAGCAGACAGTAGATTTATATAATCCGAAAGTGATACGCGCTACGCAAGGAATGTTTTTTCATTTAAATGTAGTTCGTCGTAATTTGATCGAAGAAATTTATAAGTTAAAACAGAAGGAAATTCCAATTTATGTTACTCGTGTTGAATTTGGAGAGGATGTACACGTTTTAAAAGAGAAGGATAAGAAGAGATTTGCTCTTGTTATGGGAAATGAAGGAAAGGGCGTAAGTCCTGAAGTAAAAGAGTTAGCCGATCGATTTATTTATATTCCGATGGATGAGATGGTAGATAGTTTGAATGTAGCAGTTGCGACTAGTATTTTACTTTATGAATTAGAGGAGGATTAAATGAGATATCTTTTTGTTGGAAAAATTGTGAATACACATGGAATTAAGGGAGAGCTGCGATTACTATCGAAATTTGAGTTTAAAGAAAAAGCGTTTGCCCCTGGTATGAAAATTTATATTGGGCGAGAAAAGACGGAAGAAGTGATTCGAAGTTACCGACATCACAAATCTTTTGAGATGATTACTTTAGAAGGTTATGATAATATTAATCAGGTTTTAAAATACAAAGGAGATCAGTGCTATATTAACGGAGAAGATCTTGTTTTGGCAGAGGACGAATATTTGGATGCAGATCTAATTCATGTAATGTGTTATGTCGGAAGTCGAGAAGTGGGAAAAGTAAAACGAATCGAACAAATTGCAATGAATCGAAAACTTTTGATTGTAGATGTACACGAGCAGGAAGTTATGATTCCTTATGTGAAGGAATTTGTTCACTTTGATAAAAAGAAAAAAGTCATTCATTTGACAGTACCAGAGGGGTTGATTTAGGTGGCTTTACGAATTGACATTTTAACGCTTTTTCCTGAGATGTTTCATGATTTTTTGAATACTTCTATTATTAAAAGAGCATTGGATGAGAAAAAGGTAGAAGTAATTCTTCATAATTTTCGCGATTATTCTCTTGATAAGAATAAGAAAGTAGATGACACGCCATATGGTGGGGGACCTGGTATGGTTTTGATGTGTCAGCCGATTTTTGATTGTGTAGATGCGATTCGAACTCCTCGCAGTAAAGTGATTTTATTAACACCGGATGGAGAGGTGTATCAGCAACAGAAGGCTTATGAATTATCCCGAGAGGAACATTTGATTTTTCTATGTGGTCATTACGAAGGGTTTGACGAGAGAATTCGCAGTCTTTGCGATTTGGAACTTTCTATTGGGGACTATGTATTAACAGGTGGAGAGCTTCCTGCGATGGTACTTGCGGATTCTATTATTCGCCTTGTAGATGGGGTGATTGTCGAAGAAAGCCATATCCAAGATTCTTTTCATGACCATTTATTGGATTATCCTAACTATACGAAGCCTCAAGATTTTCGTGGAATGAAGGTGCCGGATGTATTACTATCTGGTAATCATCAAAAAATAGATGCATATCGCAAAGAAATGATGTATAATAGAACTAAAGAACGACGACCCGATTTATTAAAGTAGGTGAGATTATGGCAGAGAGCAATAAATACTTTGTAGTGAAAGACCGAAATGATTTATCGATTACTTATTTTGAGTACGATAAAACAAAAGGATATGACCTACATCCTAGAAATGTGAAAATTAAAGATGCGATTGATGTTACAAGTATGGTGATTATTAATCCCAGCTTTATTCAGAAATTGGCCTTTCGTAAAGTAGAATTAAAATTTCAACGTCTTACCAAGATGCTGATGGTTGTTTTATCTCCGGATAATGATGATAGTTCGGGGGATAGTTATCGCCAAGCATTAAATGAGATTAATAAATTACGGTTAGAAATTTTAGTCCAATATAAAAATAAATTAAAAGAAGAAGATTTTTTAGAGTTTAATAAGCGGCTTGATTTGTTGGCGCAAGAATTAAATCTGCGACTTTATTTTTTAACGATGGAAAATGCTGTAGAAAACGAGTATGATAGAGGTAGAAGAGGGCGTTAATTTTTGAAAAAAAGGTTTGCCTTTTTCCTACTTTTATGTTATAATCTATTTCGTTAGTAATCCGATGTCAAAAGAGTAGGATATGATTACTTTAAAAACAGGAAAGGAGATTGTGCGAATATGGCAAATGTAATCGATAAAATTACAGCAAAACAAATGAATCCTAATATTCCTGAATTTCGTGTAGGGGATACTCTTCGTGTCGATGTAAAAATCATCGAGGGAAAAAGAGAGAGAATTCAAGCGTTTGAAGGTTTAGTAATTGCCAGAAAAGGTTCTGGAGTCAGTGAAACTTTTACCGTACGTAAGATGTCTTCTGGTGTTGGTGTGGAAAGAATTTTCCCACTTCATTCTCCAAAGATTGCTGGAATTACCGTAGTTCGTAAAGGTAAAGTAAGACGTGCTAAATTAACGTTCTTAAGAGGTTTCGTTGGTCAATACAAAATTAAAGAAAGAAGAGATAAATAAGGCCAGTCCTTATTTTTTTCGTATAAAGGAGAGTTGCAGATGAAGAAAAAGTGGAAGGAATATATTCCTTTTGTTATTGTCATTGTTCTTATTCTATTATTAAAATGTTTTGTAATTACGACGATTCGGGTAAATGGAGTAAGTATGTATCCGACTCTTCATGATAACGATATTATGCTTCTTGATAAAATTTCTTATCGTTTTCAAGATATCGATCGTTTTGATATTGTTGTGGTAGAGCATGGAAAAGATAAGTTAATTAAACGTGTGATTGGTCTTCCAGGAGAAGTGATCGAGTATAAAGATAATTGTTTATTGGTGGATGGTAAAGAAGTAAAGGATGCTTATAACTCGATTGAACAAGAAGATTTCTTAGTTGTTTTAGAGGATGATGAATACTTTGTAATGGGAGATAATCGTGGAGATTCTTTGGATAGTCGTTCGATTGGTCCTGTTTCGAAATCTTCTATTTTAGGGCATGCTATTTATACAATATTTCCTTTTTCTAGATGGGGAGCAGCCAAGTAACAGGTTTTAAAAAAAGAGATTTTATTTTTGCAGAATAAGATTTCTTTTTTTCATATTATGATAAAGAAAAGGAGAATTATTTATGAAGGTAATTACGATTAAACAGCCATTTGCTTCTTTGATTGCGGCAGGATTAAAGGAATATGAATTTCGAACTTGGAAGACGAATTATCGTGGAGAAATTTGTATCCATGCAGGAAAGTCAATCGATAAAAAGGCAATGAAGAAGTTTGAAAAATATCATTTGGAGTATCCGACAGGTTGCATTTTAGCGAAAGCTGATTTAGTGGATTGTGTAGAAATCAAAGAGGAAGAAAGAGCCATGTTAAGAAAGAAAAACAGTCTGGTATATTCCGGTGTGGTGGAACATCCTGAATGGAAGGGGTATGGATTTCATTTGGAAAATGTTCAAAAAGTTTCTCCTATTTTCGTAAAAGGAAAACTTGGCCTTTGGAATTTGGAAAAATAAAAAAACCTTTTAAAATAGAGGTCTTTTTTAGTTAAGAAAGGACATCTTTCAGGATAAATTTAATGGTTTGGATTGTTTCTGTCTTCATTTTTTCGTAATTGTAGTTTTCGTGTTTATGGTAGACTATTTCGTGACTTATCATATCGATTAGATGAAGCGTTAGGTGTACTTTTTCTTTGATAGAATTTCCTTGTTGTAAATGATTGACGATTCTTTCTGTCATTTCTTCTTCACTATTACTAAATATGTGAAATGCTTCTTGGTCTAAACAGCGCATGGAGATTAATTCTTTATGTGCTTTCTTGGTCAATGTATGAATTTGAATCGATTCTTCTATTATTTGATTTAAAATTTTATCGATGTTTTCTTGTGTTACTTTTTCTTTTGTTAAGATATCCAACATCGGAAACATCCACTTTTTATAATATTGTTGGCTTCCTGCTATAAAAATATCTTTTTTATCTTTAAAATATTGATAGATGATTCCAGTTGAGACCTGGGAAGCTTTCGCAATATCAACACAGGATACATTATGATAACCTTTTTCACACATTAGTTGAAATCCTTTTTCGATAATTCTTTTCTTTTTTTCCTTGGAAGATTCTTTTACCGGTTCTCTAACGTTTCCCATTTTACTCTCCTTGTTTTCTTTATTTTAAAAATCCTTTTATGATAGCGTCTTCCGCCTCTTTTTCACTTAGCCCTAGGGACATCAGTTTTAATAGTTGTTCTCCCGCAATTTTACCGATAGCGGCTTCGTGTATTAAATTAGCATCTATGTTTTTTGCGAATATTTCTGGAACGGCTTTTACTTGTCCTTTTTCTTTTAAAATTCCATCGCATTCTACATGGGCATAGCATTTGGCATTTCCAATAATATTTGATTTAAATTCTTGATAAGACTCTTCTGTTGCAACGGATCTAGAAGTAACATGTGTACTAGCATTATCTCCGTTTATCTCTACCAAAAATTCCGTTTTGGCTTGTTGCTTTTGATTCGTTAATATTTTTTCATTAATCACTAATGTACAATTTTTGTCAAGAGTTGCTTTTGTTACTCTTAAAGTGTCGTCGACTCCTTTTATTTGAACCGTTTCCATGGTCATGGAAGAGTTAGGTTCCATATAAATTTCTGTGGTTGGATTTAATATTTTCTTTCCGTCTCCGCTTCCGGAACCATAGTGTTTTTCAATATATTTTACTTTGGCGTTTTCTCCTAGGAAGAAGCGATGGATTCCATCGTGTTCTGAATTTTTTTGGTGTTCATTATGAATTCCACATCCAGCAATAATAATGACGTTTGAATTTTTTTCGATATAAAAATCATTGTAAACAACATCAGTTAGTCCGCTTTCTGTAATAATAACTGGAATATGAACGAATGCTAGTTTCGTATCCTCTTTTACGTGAACATCAATTCCACTTTTTTCTTTTTTTGTGATTATTTTGACATAAGGGGATTCTTTTCGTTCTGCGCATTTTCCATCGATTCGAATGTTAAAAGCATCTGCTTCTCGTACTTTTTTTCCTACTACTTCTTCTAACAATTGTTCTGTTGTATTCATTCTTTCACCTTCTTGCAACATTTTGAACTTTCTAGTATGGAATCTAACATGTCTTCTTTCTTTCCGCAGGTTACTATTTTTCCCTGTTTTAGTAGAATGATTTCATCGGCAATATCTAAAATTCGCTCTTGATGAGAAATAACGAAAGTCACTCCTTTGTAGTTAGCTTCTAGTTCTTTAAAAACGGTATTTAAGTTTTGGAAACTCCATAAATCAATTCCTGCTTCCGGTTCGTCAAATATGGCAACACTAGGGTTTCTAGCGATTACGGTTGCAATTTCAATTCTTTTTAATTCTCCTCCTGATAAGGAATTATTTACTTCTCGGTCGACATATTCTAATGCACATAGTCCAACTTTTGATAAATATTCACACGCCTCTTTTTTATTGATCTCTTTTTTTGTTGCAAATTTTAAGAGGTCGTAAACTGTGATTCCTTTAAATCGAACTGGTTGTTGAAAAGCAAATCCAATTCCCATGTTTGCTCGCTCATCAATGGATTTTTCGGTAATATCTACACCATTTAAAAGAATCTGTCCGGAATCTGGTTTTTCAATTCCTGCCATTATTTTTGCAAGAGTTGATTTCCCACTTCCGTTAGGACCAGTTAAGCAATAAAATTTTTCATCTTCTAATGTTAAATTTATATTATCTAATATTTTCTTTTTATTTCTTGTAAAACAAATATTTTTTAATTCAATCATAGTAATCCTTTCTAACCATTACTGGTTTTCTAATTTTTTCGAAAGGGAATAAATTTTATTATTCTATTTCTATTTTTATTATTTCTCTTTCATTAATATGAAACATATTTCACATTAATTATATACAAGCAAGAAAAGATTCGTCAATAGATTTCTTGGATATTGTTATTTTTCAGTTTAGAAAATTGATTTTTCGTCGTATGAAAGATATAATATATTTGCTAGTATTTCTAAAAATGAAAAATGAAACTAATATAATTATCTGACTGCGATTTATTTAAGAGCTTCCACAAAGCCTTATTATATAAAAGTTTATAAAAATTTTGATAATACATGATTTATATAAATATAACAAAAAGTTGTAGAAATAAATAAAAATATATGTATTTAGACGAAAAAACTAGTAAGGATTTCCAAAGTGATTACAAGGATTAAGAACATATAGAAAGAGGTGATACTAGATGAAAAATAATGTAATTGAAGTTCAACATATTAAAGTAAATATAGCAAATATAAATAATGATGATTATATTTGTATTTCCGATTTTACAAAATTTAAAGATGGAAAATCTACATGAATTACTTTAGAATTTTTGGGGACTTGGGAATCAATATATAATCCAAAATTTAATTCCGTCGAATTCGACGGGGTTAGAAAAGAAGCAGATATTTTAAATGTTACCTTGTTTGATACAACTGCTAAAAAATGGAGAGAATTAAATCCTAATTTAGCAAGAAATTCAAATATCAGAGATTATGCTACAATAAATGAATTAACAGTATTATCTAATTTGGAATCGCATAACGCAGCATTAATTAAAGATGGAAAAAAATAGAAGAAAAACTTGAGCGTTGTAAAAATATGAAATTGGAAGATGTAACATTAGATGATGTAGATGAAGTGAGTTCTATAAAAATAGATAGAAGAAAACCAAATAATGAAAGAATATTGGAGTTTTTAATGAAAATAAAAAATTCTTATATAGTAAATGGAAGATTAGTCAGAATTGGTTTTTCAGATACTGATAAAACTACTGAAGATTGTTTTACTAGAGTTTTAGAAAATTTATATAGATAAAAAAAGAAAGTGAAAATATGTTAAGCCCAAAATTAGAAACTGAAAGGTTAATTTTAAGAAGATATAAAGAAAGTGATATTGATGCAATATATGAAATAATTACTGATGATAGATTATCTGTATACATCAAGTTTCCTGAGTTAACAAAAGATGAGGAATTAGAATGCATAAAGTCTTGGATAAAAGAAGCAGATTCATCTAAATATGAAAGATGGGTTATAGAGAGAAAATCTGATGGTGTTGTTGTTGGTAATATTGATGTTAATACTATTGTGAAAAAACATAATTATTGTAACGTAGGATATACAATAAGATATGATTATTGGGGAAATGGATATGCTGCAGAAGCGTTGAAAGCTGTATCAGATCATTTATTAAATAATAGTGGTTACTATCTAGTAGAATGCTCTTGTAATGAATTAAATACACAATCATCAAAAGTTATGTTGAAAGCCGGATTTAAAAAAGATGGTTATATTGCTAATAGAAGATTAAATAGAGATGGAACGTATTCTGGAGTAGAATATTATAGCAAAACAAAATAAAAAGGAGTGATAAAAAGGGGCAATCGACAAAATATGACAAATACCAACTGCTTGATACCGATTTAGTAAACCCCTATATATTATATTTTAAAAAGGAGGGAAGAATGGAAGAAATTGTTAATAAATTTACTAGTAAAACTTTTGAAAACATAAAACATATTGATGAATATGGAAACGAGTATTGGTTTGCACGTGATTTGCAAAAAGTTTTGGAATATAAAGATTGGAGAAATTTTAAGAAAGTAATCGATAAAGCAATAGTGTCTGCAAATAATAGTATTCATGGTAATGAAGATTGGATTGTTGAAGTCAACAAGCCAATAAAAACAGGAAAAGGGAAACAAGAATTTATTAAAGATTATAAGTTATCAAGATATATTTGTTATTTGATAGTACAAAATGCTGATCCAAATAAAGAAGTTGTTGCTTTAGGTCAAACTTATTTTGCTGTTCAAACAAGAAATAACTGAACAAGAATATGATTCTTTATCAGATGACGAAAAAAGATTTTATCAAAGAAAATTAACCAGACGTGGTAATTATACTTTACAAAAAGTCGCCTCATCTGCAGGAGTGAAAAATATGGCTGAGTTTCATAATGCTGAATATAAAGGACTATATAATGGTGAAACTGCTGATGATATTTTTAAAAGAAAAAAGTTGCGATATAGAGAAGATATTCTAGATAATATGAATGAGGATGAGTTAGTAGCAAACTTGTTTAGAATCAATCAAACAAAACAAAAACTTTTAAGAGATAATATTCAAGGCGAAGATAATGCAAAAAACGTACATTATGAAGTTGGTAAAAAGGTAAGAAAAGCAATTGCTGATATCGGTGGAATGATGCCTGAAGAAATGCCGACACCTAAAAAGAGCTTAAAAGAACTTGAAAAAGAAAGAAAATGGTTAGAAAGTAAGGAAATGGAGAAATTAGAAACGAAGCAAGAAATAGGAAGTGGTTCAAATGAATGATAGTAAAACTAATATCAACTGGTTGATTACGATTTAATTAAGAGCACCCTTAAACCCTTATAAATAAAGGAAATTATCCAATTTGGATCTTGCATATTTTTATTGAAAAAGGACTAAAAATCATAAAAATGTATAAAAATATGATGATTTTGTTGCTTTTAAGTATAAGAATTAGAAAAGTGATTATGACATTTAAGAACATAGAAAAGAGGTGTTAATTTGAATAACAAATTAGAAACAATTTCAAATTTATTTGAAGATAAGGAAATAAGAAGTATTTGGGATAGTGAAAAAGAAGAATATTATTTTAGTGTAGTTGATATAATTGGTGCACTAACTAATGCTAATATTCCAAGAAATTATTGGAGTGATTTAAAAAGAAAACTAAATAATGAAGGAAGTCAGTTGCACGAAAATATCGTGCAACTCAAAATGAAATCAAAAAAAGATGGAAAAAGCTATTTAACAGATACTTTAGATACAAAAGGAATATTAAGATTAATTGAGTCTATTCCTAGCCCCAAAGCCGAACCATTTAAAATTTGGTTAGCATCTTTAGGAAATGAAAGAATAAATGAAGTATTTGATCCGGAAATTGCAATAAATCGAGCAGTAAACTATTATCACAATAAAGGATATTCTGATGAATGGATTAAGGCAAGACTTACAGGAATTGTAGATAGGTTTAAACTTACGGATATTTGGAAAGAAGGAGGCATAAACAAACCAATGGAATACGCTTTGCTTACAAATGAAATATATAAAGGTTGGTCTGGAATGAAAGCATCAGAATACAAAGCATATAAAGGTATAAGAAAAGAGTCTTTAAGAGATAATATGACTGATATCGAAATTGCTTTAACTAATATAGGTGAAATTGCTACTCGTGATATTGCAACGAATGAGCACCCACAAGGTTTAAATGAAAATATGAAAGTTGCAAAACGTGGTGGCAAAGTTGCTAATGATGCTAGAATTTCTTATGAAAAAGAAACCAAAAAATCAGCAAT
>CALVKE010000038.1 GCA_944332535.1 uncultured Bacilli bacterium | reverse complement strand
GGATCTTTTACTAATTTAGGTTTGCTTTTCTGTTGTGAATAGCAGTAACAAATAATTCTTTGTCCCCATTTTTGATAACGATATTTGGCACCACATTTCGCGCAGTATATCTTTCCTGATAATAAGTAATGACTAGCATGTTGATTCCTACTTCGAGATTTTTCTATTATTTGTAATTGTTCATATTCTTCTTCACTAATAATCGCTTCATGTCTTCCATCATAAAGTTCTCCTTTGTAAGGGATTTTTCCTAAATTAGTTTTGGCATTTAATATTCCTTGAATCCATGCTTCATCATATCCAGTTACTTTCGATAACTCATGATAACTATATCCTTGTATTCGCAAAGTCTTCATTAAATCAAAAATAGCCTTTCTTTCTGGATTCACAACTAAAGTTCCTGTTTCTTTATCATAATCATAAGCAAAAGGAGTTTTACCACCCCCTCGCCAATACCCATCCTCAGCACGTTTTTTAAGACCAATTCTGGTTCTTTCTAAAATTGTTTCTCTTTCTAATTGAGCAAAGACAGAAAGTATTCCTATCATGGCTTTACCAAAAGGAGAAGTAGTATCAAATCTTTCTCTAATAGAAATAAAACCTACATTGTTTTTATTAAATACTTCTTCTATTAAAAAGAGAGTATCTTTTTGACTACGGGATAATCTATCTAATTTAAAGACCAATACCGTATCAATATCCCCAGATTCACAGTCTTTAATTAGTTTTTGAATCGCAGGTCTTTCTAAATTCTTACCACTAAATCCAGGATCCATATATACTTCATAATCCTTCCATCCTTGACTCTTTAAAAAACTCACTAAAAACTCTATTTGCGCATCGATCGAATAACCTTCTACTTGAGTATCTGTGGAAACTCGAACGTAAAGAGCTTTCATGTTTTTGACTCCGGCTTTGAAATGACTAATAACTTATTCCCCCCTTTTCCTAAAAAATAACATGCTAATAGTCTAGCTTATGATTCCGTCATGTATTTCTTTAATAGGGTATATAATAAAGAAAAATGTAAAGTAACCCTCTTAGGTTCGATTCTATTTCCATTCTTATCATAATTTTCCACTCGTAATACTCTCATTCCTATCCCCTCATTCCATTATATTTTTTACATTTTATAAAATGAGTAAGATAACATGGAAAAGAAAACAAAAAAGAGAGATAAAAAAATCTCTCCCAAATCATTTATTCCCAATTCTTTAATAGTCCTATTTTTCGGTATTTTCAATCATATCGTCCAAAGAGGTATCTTCAAAAAATGTATTCATACTGTAAAAGAACAAGATATCAGTGATTTGCTTATCCTCAATTAAAGAATTTATATCATCATAATAATATCTAGGATCCACAACAATTATTTCTCTATAATCCGATAAAATAAATGGAATGAAACTATTCGCATAGGAATCCTTTAGTATAAGTAGCTTTTCTTCCTTTTTTGAATTTGTCCGAATGTCAATAATACTTTTATTACCACCGAAAAAAATCTCATAAGGATTATAACTATATTGTTTACTCTTATCATATAGCGAAGTATATTCCTTCTCTTCATTACTATAAGTTAAATAATAAGATACGTCCACTTTTGGTACATATAATTCAAAAATATCTGCTTTATCATAGTAAGCAATCTTATTCGCACTCGTTCCCATAAAATGATCGTTTACAATATATTTGTCATAGGTTACTTCTTTTTTATCGTATAAACTTTCACTTATATAACGTGCAGCTAAAGAGGTATAATGATGATCCGTATTATAAAATATATTTTCTTCTTTATGAGAGTTCAATATATCAAAACAATTTACTTTAAATAATTCCGGATCAAAATTCTTGATAAAATTATGATAAATTTCTTTTTGCTTGTTTTCGACTCCAATTTCTTCATTATATATTCCAATTTTATTTGGAACTAATACAAATTCTGTATTAAGATCTTTGTAATAATCAAGAAACTTTGTTAAATTATTAATTCTTCGTGTTAAAAAGTCATCACTTGGAACAATTGCTTCTTCTATTAATCTGCCATCTTTTCCAAAATATAAATGATCAATTTTCTTTAACCCCATTTTTTTCTCAAAGCTCGTTTTAAAACTTTTCCACATAGTTCTATTCCAAAATTGATCTTCTAAATATTTGCTATAAGAAGAAAAATAACTACCGTCCAATAGGCTATCGAAATCTAATTTTGGTTTACTCGCAAGAATTCTATTTTCTTGATTCGAAAAAGTTAAAGTAGGGGAAAAGAAATTAATAAAAAATATGGTTAATAAAAATATTAATGTGATCCATCCGATAAAATAATTATGTTTTTTCATGTTTCCTCCTTAAAAGTTAAAATATAAAAATGGTTGATAGGAATAACTAATCATATAGGATGTTGATAAAAGGATTAAAAATAATAGATAAATACAACTAAAACAATTATATAGATAAGGGTGTTTTTCCTGAATTGAAATACCAATATTTTTGATAACAGGAGTCAAAGCGATAAAACCAACAATTAGATAAACAAGATAATTACTTAATATCGAATAGATTTGATCATCAGCAAAATGATGGATATTAACTAAGTTTTTAAACAATAGTGTGATATGATCAAAATCAGAATTGAAGAAGAATATCCAACTAATTGATATACATATAAAAGTAAATAGGACGCCAACAAATGTAGGAATTTTAATTTTAGATAATACTAATTTTTCTATAACGATGATGACTCCTAAAAAAATCCCCCAAAGAATAAAATTATAACTAGCCCCATGCCACATTCCTGTAAGAAGCCAAACAATTAACAGATTAATTACTAGACGAGGCTTTGTTGTTCGACTACCTCCCAAAGGAATATAAACATAATCACGAAACCATTCGCCTAATGAAATATGCCATCTTCGAAAGAATTCTCCCACACTTTTTGACATATAAGGGTAATGAAAGTTTTCTCGAAAATCAAACTCGAAAATATTACTAAGTCCTAATGCCATATTTGTATAACCTGCAAAGTCATAATATAATTGCATAGAATACAAGACAATGATGACAATACTACCAAGCATGGAATCAACTTGATACAAAGAAATAATTCTAGAAAAAGTATCTGCTAGCACCACTTTCATAGCAAGACCAATAATAAATCTTTTAAAACCGTAATGAAATAAAGAATTATTAAAATCATGATGATCGATTTGCTCGTTAAAATCTTGATATCTGACAATGGGCCCCATTATTAATTTGGGAAAGAATAAAACATACAAACCAAAAGAGGTCAAATTTGATTCACTACGTACTTTTCCTTTATATACATCAATTACATAAGACAATATAGTAAATATATAAAATGACATACCAAGAGGTAAAATAATTTCTTTAAAGGAAAGATTATGAAATAAATTATCTAGCAATATATAATAATATTTAAAATAACATAATGTAAAAATATTGATTATTAATATCTCAATCAATTTATATTTTCTTCTTTTTTCTTGTAACTCATCCATTTTTCGAACTGCAACAAAATTATAAATGGTGATTAATAATAAGATAATGGTATGAAAAATACTACTATAAGAATAAAATAATATACTAATGATTAGTAAATATATATTTTTTAATTTTTTGGGAATAAAGAAATAAATAATAATTGCAATTGGTAAAAATAGAAAGCAAAATATAATACTATTAAAAGACATTGGGATCCTTCTTTCTAAAATAATTTCATAATATCATGCCATAACGAAGTATTATCCTCTAGTATTATACAAAATATATAATCTCCCTTAACTTCTACAATAGCATTTTTTAATAAGTCTACCTGTAAAGGAGCATATCCTTCAAAAGTAGTTATTTTTTTAGCAATGTAGTCTTTTATTTTTTTTACGATAACATCTCTTTGCTCTATCTTTTTTTCTTTAAAGATTGTGATTTCTTGAACATCCATATAAGAAATAGGTCCATAACTAATATAGCCATCTAGCAAATTAGTATTTATTTTATAATGATTATATATCGTACTGGAATCAACATTTTGAACTACTTGTTGATCAATGTATGGTTTAATTACTTCTTTAATCTCGTCCCATTCCACTTTTTTATCCTTTATGAAAAATGGTATTAATAATAAAAGAATAATAAAAAGTGCAATAAAAATTATTTGTTTTACTCTCATAATATTACCTCATTTTACTCATAATATCATTCGCCCATTCTTTGTAGAAAAAAGCTTTCGGATGTATGCCATCAGGCCCATAGGGATTAGATACATTTGATAATAAATATCTGCTGTCTATAAACGAAATTCCTTTATCATTACATAATTGTTGCAATCTATCATTGAATAAATTGATATATTGAAAAGAAGAATCTCTGTCAATTGCCTCTTGACTGACAGGAAATATGGAACATACATAGATTGTGGTATTCGGAAGAGCTTTTCGGATATTCTCTAAACTATTATTATAAGCGTTAATAAAGCTATCTACTCGTCCATTCCATAATTGAACATCGTTTAATCCATAGGAAAGAATAATAGCACTAGGGTTATAAGTAACAGCTTTTTCTAACTGATCTGACATGTCATCAATTCTTTTTCCTCGTTGCCATATCGTATTAGACGAATATAAAACTTCATAAGCGTCCATTCCTTCCACCATAGAGTCTCCAATCATCAAGATTCTATTTTGCTGAAAGAAATCCTTAGGAGACACATCATAATCTGGTAGAAGAGGAGGCTCGAGTATTGGATTATTTACTTTATCTATGTCTTCTTTTATTTTTGCGATATCTCTATTTTCATTGTTAATAAAAAATTGTTCCGTATCTTCATACTTTTTACTTGTTTGAGAAAATTTCAAAAAATCATGTTTTATGATAAGCCAACTAATAAAGAAGGCTATCAAAACACAAAGAAATAACTTGCCAACTAATAGTACTATTTTTTTCATTCCTACCACCGAATCTTACTAAAATAATCTATTAAATATATCTTTATTAATTATATCACCTTCTCATATTTATAAACGTAATTTTAATCTTTTCGCTGTAAACTTATGACTAATTTCTGTGGGGATATTTCAAAATAAATTCATAAATTAGTAAGAATGGAATAATTAATGGATAGGGATCTATTTCTTTTTAGATTCTACTAAAGAGGAAAATAATAACAGAAGGTATAATTTTTTGTCTCTAATAAAGGGATCATTTTTTGAAAAAAAACCGAGAAATACACAAAAAGTGAAATTAGGGATTAACATTTTAGAAATCTATGATATAATATTATCAGTAAATGAACAGGGGAGATTAGTAATAAGAAGGGATGGAAGTATGGAAGAGATAAATTTAAAAGATTTATTTAATTTTTTTGTCAAAAAAATTCCACTAATGATGTTAATTACAATCTTTATTTTTGCCGTTGGAATCGTTTATACAATGGTTTTAAAAACGCCTTTATATAAGGGGGACACTACATTAATCTTAGTGAAAAAAGAAGATGCGGATTCTTCCTCTTCACTTACACAAAATGATATTGTACTGAACCAAAAACTGGTTGCTACTTATAGTGAAATCATTAAAAGTAGAAGAGTGTTGAACCAAGTTATTTCACAATTGAAATTGAATGAGTCAACCAAAGAGTTATCGAAAAAAGTAACAGTATCCAACAAAAGCGATACAGAGATTATTCAAATCAGTGTAAGCGATGAAGATCCAAAGAGAGCGGCACAAATTGCGGATACTATAGCGGATGTATTTAAGCAGGAAGTAATGGAAATCTACAGTCTTGAAAACGTAACGATCATCGATGAAGCAGAAGTACAAAGTACTCCGTATAATATTCAATTAGGGAAGTCTTTTCTACTTTTTTTTGCAGCAGGACTTGTAGTAGCTGGAGGAGTCGTATTTGCTATTTATTATTTTGATACCTCTATTAAGTCTAGTGAAGAAGTAGAAAATCGTCTAGGAATTCCAGTTATTGGAAATATTCCAGTCAGTGGAAAAGGGGTGAAATAATGAATGAACTAATTGTCATTGATAAACCGACTTCTTCTTTTAGTGAAGCGATCAAAACAGTTCGTACGAATTTAAAATTTTCAGCCATAAACAAAGAGGTTAAGACGATTATGGTTACTTCTTCTGTTCCAGGAGAAGGGAAAAGTTTTGTAACAGCTAATCTAGCTTGTGCCTTTGCGCAGTTTAATGAAAGAGTATTATTAATCGATTGTGATCTTCGAAAAGGACGTCAACACAAAATATTTGGAATTTCAAGTAATAAAACGCTTGGTATGTCTAACTTATTAATCGACGAAGATTATCGTGCAACAGCAAAGAACTATGTAAAAAAGACCAAAATAAAAAATTTATATCTTCTTCCAGCCGGAACGTTCCCACCAAACCCATCGGAACTTCTTGCTAGTGAGAGATGTGCTAATTTATTGAAGTTATTAAGAAACCATTTTGATATTATTTTAATTGACTGTCCTCCTGTTACAGGATTAAATGATGCTCTTGTTGTATCTTCTTATGTCGATACTTCTATTATCGTGGCAAAATACAAGCAAACTCCTATGGAATTATTAGAAAAGTCGAAAAAGTCTTTGGATAATGTCGGAGCGAAAATAGCCGGAGTTATCTTAAACCAAGTAGACGTGAAAGATGAACCATACTATTACAGTAGTGGTTACTATAGCGAATAATGAAAGATATTCATAATCATATATTGTTTGGAATCGACGATGGAAGTGAATCGTTAGAAGAGAGCATTCAAATTATCAAGGAAGCCGTACAAAATGGTTATACCGACATTATTTTAACTCCTCATTATCGGAGTATACAGGACTTTACTTGCGACAACCAAGAGAAAAAAAGAATCTTTAAGCAATTAACACAAGAAGTAGAAAGACAAAACATTCCGGTTCATCTATACTTGGGAAACGAAGTAACATTAGATGGCGATTTGATGAAGTATTTAAAAACGGATCAGATTTTAACACTTAATGAAAGCAGATATCTTCTATTAGAGTTACCTTTTCATTCTAAATTTGCGATGTTACACGAATTGATTTTTCGCCTTCGTACAGCAGGAATCGTACCGATCATTGCTCATCCGGAACGTTATGAATACTATAAAGATCTAGATGAATTTCAACAAATGATTCAAGAAGGGGCTCTCATGCAAGGAAACATTGGAAGCCTTTACTGCAAGTATGGAAAAAATGTACAAGAACGCTTAGAAGAGATGTTAAAACGTCACATGATTCACTTCATCGGAAGCGATGTTCATCACAAAGGACAGACGAGTTATCACCGAATTCAAGAGACGGCAGAAAGAATAGAAAAACTGACCGGAAGCAAATATATTGCTGAGGAATTAGTGGATAAAAACATTGAAAAAGTAATTCAAAATACGGTTATACACGCTTATAAAATAAGAGTACCAAGAACAAAATTTAAGTTGTTTGTAAAAAAAGATAGATAGGATGATTCATTATGAATGAAGCAGGAATACTACAAAAGTTGTATGTACAAACAGATGCTTTTCGTTATGGAGTGAAATTGGTTATAAAACGTATGGCAGATATCATCGTTGGACTGATAGGAACACTTACATTGCTTCCTCTTTACTGCATTATCAAAATTTGTTACGTAAAAAACCATGACTTTTCTCCCATCTTTTTTAAACAATATCGGATTGGAAAAGATGGAAGAAGGATTGCAATTTATAAATTTCGTAGTATGATACCTAATGCAGAGGCTGAACTAGAACGACTCATGCGAGAAGACGAAAAGATTCGAAAAGAATATTTGAAGAATAAAAAGCTTAAAAATGATCCCCGGATTACAAAAATTGGGAAATTTCTTCGAAAGACTTCATTAGATGAATTCCCCCAGTTTTTTAATGTGTTAAGAGGAAATATGTCTTTTGTAGGACCGCGTCCTTATCTGCCAAGAGAAAAGAAGGATATGGGAAATGGATATTCTGAAATTATCAAAGTAAAGCCAGGAATTACTGGCCCTTGGCAAGTGAGTGGTAGAAGCAATGTCTCTTTTAAAAAACGAGTGAAAATGGATGTAGAATATGCCAATAACTGGGGACTTAGAGGAGATATTAAGATTGCTTGGAAAACAGTTAGTTCCGTATTAAGAAAAAATGGTGCAAAATAATGATAGCAAATAAATAAGAAAGATCCTTTTTACCACAACAAAGCGGAACGTAAAAAGAAGAGATTTCTTATTTTTTAATAAAAGAGAAAAGGATGTAGAGAATATGACGACATGTAATATTTTAGGAGTAGAAATTGCTGTAACAAACATGGAAGAAGTAGTGTCGCTTCTTAAAAATAAGATTTCCGTGTTAAAAGGAGAATACATTTGTATATCAAATGTGCATACGACCGTCATGAGTTACGAAGATCCAGAATATTGTAAAGTACAAAATACGGCTTATTTACGTCTTCCCGATGGAAAACCATTAAGTGTCGTAGCGAAAAAAAGAGGGTTTAAAGAAGCAGAAAGAGTAACTGGACCTGATTTAATGAAAGAGATTTTCGAAATTTCAGAAGAGTGCGGATTTACGCATTACTTTTACGGAAGTACCGAGGAGACGTTAGAATTATTAAAAGAAAAATTATTAGCAAAATATCCTAACTTGAATATTGTAGGAATGTATTCGCCACCATTTCGTGCGTTAAGCGAAGAGGAAGATAAAAAAATCATTCAAATGATCAACAAAACAAAACCAGATTTTGTTTGGGTCGGACTTGGAGCACCGAAACAAGAAAAGTGGATGTATCAGCATAAAGGAAAAGTAAAAGGACTCATGATTGGAGTCGGTGCAGGATTTGATTATTTTGCCGAAAAAATTAAACGAGCACCAAAATGGATGCAAAAATGTAGTTTGGAGTGGCTATATCGTTTGTTGCAAGAACCAAAACGGCTTTTCCGTAGATACTTTAAAACCAATTTAAAATTTATTAGGTTAATAGTAAGAGGAAAATAGTGATGAGAAAACAAAGAATATTATTGGTCCATAATGAGTACCAAATTTCAGGCGGGGAAGATACAGTTGTAAAAAATGAAAGGCGTATGTTAGAAGATCATGGCCACGAAGTTTTTTGCTATTTTCGAAATAATAACGAGATAAAAAATATGTCCTTTTTCGCAAAGTTAGTTTTACCAATTACGACCATTTTTTCGTGGAAAACTTATTTTGAAGTTCAAAAACTAATAAAGCAACACCATATTGATATTGTCCACGTCCATAATGTACAAAATTTAATTAGTCCGGCTGTATTTTATGCGGCGAAAAGAAGAAAAATTCCGGTTGTACAAACGATCCATAACTTTCGAATGATTTGCCCTAATGGATTGTTGTATCGCGATTGTAAAATATGCGAAGAATGTCCTCAGTTCGGACTGAATCACGCAATTTCTCATTCTTGTTATAGAAAGAGTAAACTACAAACGATTATCATTGCATTATCGATGAAACTTCATCGAATGCTTGGTATTTACCGCAATGTTTTCTTCGTCTGCTTAACAGAGTTTAATAAAAAAAAATTATTAGAAATTAATAAAACAAAAGAGATTGTATCAGAAAAGAAAATATTCGTAAAACCAAATTATATGATAAAACCATTGGAAAAATCCACAAAGAAAGAAGATTATTATATGTATCTTTCGCGTTTGGAAGAATCAAAAGGGATCAAGGAACTTTTACGTAGCTGGAAAACAATCGATAAGAAATTAAAAATATATGGAACAGGACCTGCAATGGAATGGTGTAAAAACTATATAGAGAAAAATCAAATGGATCAGGTAGAATTATGTGGTTTTCTTCCGCATGAAAAGGTCTTTTCCGAGTTGGCTAAAGCGAAAGCGTTAATAATTCCTTCTTTATGGTATGAAGGTTTTCCTATGATAATTTTAGAAGCAATCTCCGTAAAAACCCCATTAATAGGATACGGAATTGGGAATGTAAAGGATATTATCGAATCCAACAATTATGGTTTAATTTACCATAATCAAGAACAATTACAACGAATTATTGATGAGAATCAAATTGAAGAGTACCCTGTTAATTATGACGTTACTATTTTTCAAGAAGAAAATAATTATCGACAGTTAAAAAATATATATGATAAGATAGAAGAGAGTGATGTAAGATGAGGACCCCCTTAATATCTATTATTGTTCCTATCTACAAAGTAGAGAAGTATTTAGAGGAGTGTATTGAAAGTTTAATTCGACAGACTTACTCTAATATTGAAATTTTATTAATTGTAGATGGCAGTCCGGATAATAGTGCAGCAATTTGTGAAAAAGCCGCAAAAAAAGATTCGCGGATTCGCTATATTTACCAAGAAAATGCTGGGGTATCTGTCGCTAGAAATAACGGAATTGAAAAGGCAAACGGAGAGTATTTACTATTTGTAGATGGAGACGACTGGTGTGACGATAAGTTAGTGGAACTACTATGGAAAAACGCCAATACTTATCATAGCGACGTAAGTATGTGTGGATACTATCAAAATACAGCAGAAAAAGAAGAGAAAAAAAGTTTCTTTGAAAAAGATAAAGTATTTAAAAATGACAAATTAACGCTTTTAAAGGCTTGCTTTTCTACTTTTGGTGTACCATGGAGCAAACTTTATAAAAAAAGTTTTTTATTAAAGCATCATCTAACATTTGTTCCCAACTTAAAAAGAATGCAAGATTCTATTTTTAATTTAAATGTATTTCACCACGCTGAAATATGTTCTTATATTGACCAGCCTCTTTATCATTATCGAATGTTTAATGAATCAGTAACCAATAAATACTCTGAAAAAGCGGATGAAGTTGCTTACGCTATTATAGAAGAAACTACAAAATTCATTCAAACATCCAAACAATTAGAATTGGATCCTTATTGTCAAATGAGGACAATTTATTTGTTGAATGATATTATCAAATTAAAATACTTGCCACAGCAGGCTGGCCTAACTTCAAAACAAATAAAAGAAGAAATTAAAAAAAAGATCAAAGAACCAGTATTTCGAAAGGCAATTCAGAAATGCCCTTATCGTCTTTTGTCTCTTCCTAATAAAGTTCGATTATTTTTTCTTCGCTTTCATTTAATTTCCTTCTTCTATTGGTCCATGAATAGCGCATATCAATTGAAAAGAAAAAAAAGATTTAATTAAGAAGGTGTTAGCATGTTAAAAACATTGTATCATGAGATATTATATCGTCTACCAAAAAAAATAGCTCATAAAATCATTTATTTTCGTGTGTTTCATAAAAAGTTAAATTTAACCGCTCCGCAAGATCTCAACGAAAAAATTCATTATCTCATTATTCATAAGTATGGCGAAAAGGAAGCACAGCTGTCTGACAAAATAGCAGTAAAAGAAATTTTAGCTAAAAAGAAGATTCCACATCTAAATATTATCAAGACAATAAAGACTTATGATGATGCGACAAAGATCGATTTTGAAGAATTAGGAACACAGTTTGTTTTAAAGTGCAATCATGGTTCTGGAGATGTGATCGTTTGTAAAGATAAGAAGAACTTAGATATAGAAAAGGTACGAAGAAAAATAGAAAAAAGTTTGAAAAAAAATTATGCTAAAGCTTCGTTAGAGTATCATTATGCGTTAATAACTCCTCAAATTTTATGTGAAGAATATTTGGATAGCTCTTCTGCTTCCTTGAACGATTATAAGTTTTTTTGCTATTCTGGAAAGGTGGAATGCATTTTAGTTTGCTCTGATCGAGAACATGGAAATTATCGTGATTATTTTGATTTAAACTGGAATCATCTTAATTATTCTTATAAGAAATATCAAAATCCCAATCCTATTGAAAAACCTAAAAATTTAAGTCAGATGATTGAAATTGCATCTCAATTATCAAATGATTTTCCTTTTGTTCGAGTGGATTTATACAATATTGACGGAAAGATTTATTTTGGAGAATTAACCTTTTCCCCTAATGCAGGACTTTGTCAAAATGTGCGACAGGAATATCTGAATTATTTAGGTAGCCTGATTTCAATAGAATAGGGGGATAATCATGAAATTAAACAAAACAAAAATAAATATATTTTTATTTTATTTTGCTTATTTGTTAATGTTGTTTAGCGCTCTTTTTTCAAAAGTTACAATAGTGTCAAATTATTTAGACATTTTAAATGATATATCTTTAGTCATTTTAATTGTAAACTTTTTTTTACAGCGCAATTGTTATCCTAGAAAAACTTTTGTGGCAATGGTTGCTGTATTTTGTTTAGCCGTAATCTGTAGTTATTTTGCCGGGGATCGACAAATCTTACGATTACTGTTATTAATTTATGCTAGTGAAAATATAGATTTTAATAAATTCATGCGATATACTTTCAAAATTACAGTGGGTATGATTGCTATTGTTTTAATTTGCAACTTCTTAGGCCTTACAGAAGAAAATATTGTTTACCGCGAAGATGGAAGTATTCGAAGTGCAATGGGATTTTCTCATCCAAATACGTTTGGATATCTAATATTGCTTACGTATTTTGAGTATATATATATTCATAAGGATAAATTTTCTAAAAAAATGTTATTCGTTATTTTACCGGCAATAATTTTAATAAATTATTTCTGTGATAGTAGGACTTCTATGATTATTTTGATACTGCTATCGCTATTTGTACTATTTCGAACTCACACATTAGAAAAATTATTTGAGCAGCGTTTCATAAAAACCTTTATTACTCACTCATTTATAATATTAACGTTACTTACTTTTTTCTGTGTTTATTTATATAATTCCGATAATGAAATTGGTTTAAAGATAAATGAACTATTAAGCGGAAGAATTTATTGGATCAGTAATTTAATGGATCAATATGGAATTAACTTATTTGGACACAATATTCGTCTTATTGGTCAAAAACAAGCTGCATTGGAAGGAATATCACCGGTATATCTGGATAATGGTTACTTTTATATTTTGTTAAAATATGGTCTTTGCTTATTTCTAGTATTTGCGTTGGCTTATAAAAAAGTTATTAAATACTTTTATAAAAACAAAGATTATGTTATAATATTAATCCTATTTTTATTGAGTATTTATTGCTTAATGGAAAATATCATATTTAATGTTTCATTTAATGCATTTTTATTGGTATTCTCTGTATTAATTTTCCGCTCAAAAAAAACATGAGGGGGTGTTGTTTTTGAAAAAGATATGTTTTTTTATGGATACTCCGTTTACATTAGGAGGAGAACAACGAGTAGTTACTGTTCTTGCTAATTACTTAATTCAACAAGGTTATCAAGTAACATTTTTACTGACGTCTTCTAATAAAAATATAGACTATTCTTTGTATCAGCTCGACGAAAAAGCAAAAGTTGTATTTTTAGAAAAATACAATAATTTTTTTCATCGCCTTATTCGAAAATTTTGGAAAATCTTAGGCCAATGCAATAGAAAGTATGGTTGGTTTCAAAAAAGTAAAAAAATAATTAAAAATAGTTATTGTAATCGATGGGATATGCCTGAAATAATTGAAGTGATAAAAAAACAAAAATTTGATGCTATAATCGGAATTGCTAGTACTTATTCTACAATATTGTCAATATTAAAGCCAAAAATAAGTCATACAAAAACGATTGGATGGCAACACAGTACTTATGAAGCTTATTTTGAGATGCCAGGTAGAAGATTTTATCATCAAGAAATAATTTTAAATGATCTGTTTCAAAATTTAGATGTTTATATCGTACAAACTAAAGATGATAAAGAAAAAATTAAAAAACATTTTAATTATGATGTTATAAACATTGCAAATCCGAATGCCTTCAAAACAGATAAACACAGTAAATTAACTTCTAAAAAGTTTTTGGCAGCAGGAAGATTTAGTTTTGTAAAATCGTTTGATAAGTTAATAAGAGCATTCTACATTTTTTCTAAAAAGAACAAAGATTGGAACTTGTATATTTATGGAGACGGACCTGAAAAAAGAAAATGTGAGGAATTGGTAAAGGAGTTAGGATTAGAAAATCGTGTTTTTTTACCCGGAAAAACTTCTGATATGGAGTCTCAATATTTAGATGCCACTATTTATTTGATGAGTTCATTATGGGAAGGCTGGGGAATGGTAGTAACGGAGGCAATGGAATATGGATTGCCAGTTATTAGTTTTGATTTACCATCTGTTCGTGAAATTTTTGAAGAGAAAAATTGTGGATATATAATCGAACAAAATCATTTGCAAGATTATGCAGATGCTATGCTGTCATTAGCAAATGATCCGGTTAAAATTTCTGAAATGTCAAAGCAGGCCATAGAACAGGCCGAAAAATTTTCTGTGGAAAAAATTGGCGAGCAATGGATAAAAGTATTAGAATCGAGGGTAAGATAAATGAGGACAAAAAATTCTATACGAAATGGGATTTTATCACTCGTATATAGTTTCATCTCAATCATCATTGCTGTGATAGCACAAGCAGTATTTATTAGGACCTTGGGAAATGAATATAACGGGATTAAAAGCCTTTTCACTAATATTTTAAGTATGTTGTCGATTGCAGAGTTAGGTTTTGGATCGGCAATTGTATATAATTTTTATAAACCTTTAAAAGATAATGATCAAGAATCTATTCAATCATTATTAAAATATTATAAAGTAGTTTATCAAAGCGTAGCAGGAATTGTACTGATACTGGGATTACTCGTACTTCCATTCGTTTCAATGATCGTTGGTCCCACGACCATTAAAGAAAATTTATATGTCTTATTTTTATTATTTTTATTACAATCTGTAGTTTCTTATCTTCTTACATATAAGAGAAGTATTTTGTATGCGGATCAAAAAAATTATATAATTAATATAATTAGCGTAATTTTTCTCTTCCTTACCAATTTATTTCAAATAATTGTTTTATTACTGACTCAAAATTTTATATTATATCTAATATTAAAGATTATATTCACTATTTTAGAAAACGTTGCTATTCACCTTTATGTAAATAAACATTATAGTTATTTAGCAGATTTATCTCATGCAAAGGAATTACCAAGAAAAATAAAGAAGGATATTCATCAAAAAGTAAGCGGACTTCTATTTCATAAAATTGGTGGATTTGTAGTAACAGGAACAGATAGCATTATTATTTCTATGACAAAGGGCCTAGGAATTGTTTATGTTGGTTTGTATTACAATTACTATATGATATCAAATTATATCAACACTATTTTTTCTAATATTTTTAACTCTCTTACTTCGTCTGTCGGAAATTTACTAGTTGAAAAAAATTATGAAAAATCACGAAGTGTTTATAAATCAATGCTTTTATTTAATTCTTGGATTTTTGGCCTTTCTGCTACTTTATTTTATTTTTTAATTACTCCATTTATTAAAGTCTGGATTGGAGCAGATAATTTATTACCACAACTAGTATTAGTTGTTATGACGTTGCACGTATATATACGTGGAATGAGAAAAACTCCGTCTGCTTTTAAAGAGGCAGGAGGAGTGTTTTATGAAGACCGTTACATCCCAGTTATTGAGTCTATCGTAAATTTAGTCGCTTCTTTAATTTTAACGCATTACTTTGGACTTGCAGGTGTTTTGATGGGAACGATTATTAGTACAATGGTAGTTTATATTTTTAACTATCCAAAATATGTATATGAAAAATTATTACACGGAACTAAGAAAGAATATGCGTGGTTGTATTTTAAACATGCAATAGTTGCTCTTTTAGTGTTTGGTGTTAACTATGTCGCTCTTTCTTTCATCACAATTACAAATCCAATTTTAGAGTTTCTTATTTATGGAATAATTATTGTAATCATTTCTAATATCCTATATTTTATAATTTATTATCGTACAGCAGATTTCGAGTTTTATAAAAAACAGATTTTAAGAAAAATTTGGAATAAATTGAAAAAAAGGAAGGTGAAATCGTGAAAATTGCAGTAGCAGGTACTGGTTATGTAGGATTATCCTTAGCAGTATTACTAAGTCAAAAAAACGAAGTAATGGCTTTGGACGTAATTGCAGAAAAAGTAGAAAAGATTAATAATAGAATTAGCCCGATTCAAGATGAAAAAATTGAAGAATTTCTTCAAACAAAAGATTTGAATCTAAAAGCTACTTTAGATTATAAAGAAGCTTTTGAAGGAGCTAAATTTATTATTATTAGTACACCAACTAATTATGATGATCAAAAGAATTACTTTGATACATCTTCTGTAGAAGATATCATTCAAAAGGTAATTAGTATGGGAATTGATACAACAATGGTTGTCAAAAGTACTGTTCCAGTTGGTTTTATTAAAGCAATGAAAGAAAAGTATCATATTGATAATATTATATTTTCACCAGAATTTTTAAGAGAAGGAAAAGCTTTATATGACAACCTATATCCTTCTCGCATTATTGTTGGAGAAAGAAGCGAGAAAGCAAAAGAATTTGCTAACTTACTAAAAGATTCCTGCTTGAAACCGGATGTAGCCGTGAAATTTATGGACTCTACTGAGGCAGAAGCAGTAAAATTATTTGCCAATACTTATTTAGCGCTTCGTGTTGCATATTTTAATGAATTAGATACATATGCAGAATTAAAGGGGCTAAATACGAAAGATATTATTGACGGAGTATGTTTAGATCCAAGAATCGGAGATTACTATAATAATCCATCTTTTGGTTATGGAGGATATTGTCTTCCAAAAGATACCAAACAATTATTGGCAAACTATGAGAATGTTCCAGAAAATATTATTGAAGCAATTGTAAAATCCAATGATACAAGAAAACATCACATTGCCGATCAAATTGCCAAAAGAAATCCTAAAACAGTTGGAATATATCGATTAACTATGAAAGCAGATTCTGATAATTTTAGAATGAGTGCGATTCAAAGTATTATTGAATTGTTAAAACAAAAAAATATCTCAGTTATTATTTATGAACCAACTTTAAAAGAAAATAGTTTTGCTGATTGTCCGGTAATAAAGGATTTAGAAGACTTTCAAGAAAAAAGCGAGATAATCATAGCGAACCGTATTGATCATTTTGTTCGAAATGTTTCTGAAAAAGTTTATACTCGTGATTTGTTCGTAAGAGATTAAGAAAAGAGGAGAAAAAATGGAGAAAGAAAAAAAGAAGGACCATAAAAAAGTTCGTCTAGCTTTATTAGTTGGTATTATCGCATTACTTATATTATTTGCAACTTCTGGCGTGTTATGGTGGAAAATTTATCATCTCCAAGTATTGCCCGCCCGTTATTTTCTACTAGCAATTATACTTTTTACTCTTATTATTATTTTATTTGGAGTATTGATGACTCGCAAAAAATTATATTTTAAGATACCGGGGTATTTATTATCTGTCGTTTTATTTGCTATTATGCTATTTTGCATTTTGTTTACAGACCGTATTTTAGAGTTTTTAAAAGAAGGGTTCGATAACGAAACTGTCAAAGTAGGGGCTTATTCTATTTATGTCTTGAAAAATAGTGAATACGAAAATATTAAAGATTTAGAAAATCAAACCATTGCTTATTTTAATGCCGATCCGAAAAATGAACAAGTACAAGAAAAACTAACAAAACAAGTAAATGCAACTTTTACTGGGTATGACGATTTGTATGAATTAGTGGATGCCTTTTTAGAAAATGAAGTCTCTTCTATGGTAATGGATAAGGGGCGAATGGATTTGATCTACGATGAATATTTAGATGAAGATTTTCAAGACTTTCAAGACAATAGTTTTGATGATTTAGTAAGAGTGATCTTTACATTCGATTTAGAAGAAGCGCAGACGGATATTTCGAAAGAAGTCTATGATATCGAAACGGAACCAATCAATATTTTCATCTCTGGAATGGATACTAGAAATCATACTTTAACAGATGTATCACGAAGTGATGTTAACATGATTGCAACGATTAATCCAAATACGAAAGAAATTTTATTAACCTCAATTCCTCGTGATTATTATGTTCAAGTACATGGTCAAACAGGATTAAAAGACAAATTGACGCATGCCGGATTATACGGAATTGAAACTTCTGTTGCAACGGTAGAAGATTTAATGCATATTGATATTAACTATTATGTTAAAATTAATTTTGATTCCCTAATTGAGATCATCGATCTAATCGGTGGAGTAGATGTCTATAGTGAATATACTTTTACGACCTACCATGTAGATTCCGAAGGAAATCGAGTAAAGGTACAAAAAGGATATAATTCTTTCAATGGTTCAGAAGCCTTAGCTTTTGCAAGAGAAAGATATGCTTTTAAAATAGGAGACCGGATGCGAGTTCAAAATCAACAAGCCGTATTAAAAGCTATTGTAACAAAAGTTACTTCTGATATTACACTACTACAAAAATACGACGAGTTACTAGATGCTTTAACGGGATTATATATTACGAACTTGCCATCCAATGTGATTACCAATTATGCTAGAATGCAAATTGATGATATGTCACCATGGACGATTACTACCCAGTGGGTAAATGGAGGAGATGCTTATCTGCCAACACACACAGCACCAAACTCTAAACCATATGTTATGACCCAAGATCAAGAAAGTCTAACAAAGGCAAGAAATGCAATTGATGCACTAATGGCCAAAACAAGTTCTTAAAAAGTTCTCTCCATATGTCTTTTACTGGAGTTATTATGGGAGAGTTACTTGTTTCAAAAGAAGGGTTAGGATATCTTATCATGTATGGTTCTCAAGTATTTAATATCAATCTCGTAATTACCTCTGTTGTCATACTAGCCATCATTTCCTACTTAATGTATTTCTTAGTAAATAAACTGGAGAAAATGTTTTTGAAACATTAGTGTTTCTGAAATCAATAGATGAGAATCTATTGGTTTTTTTGTGTGATTATGATAAAATAAACCATAGAAAGAGTGATAGTATGAAAGATTGGCTCCTAAAAAGAAGAGTCCACATTTTAATGGTTTTTCTAGTATTACAACCGATTATCGATTGTCTTACTGCTTTATCAATGCAACTCTGGGAAGTTGATTTAACATTCGGAATCTTTTTTCGTTTTGGCTTTTTGGCCCTCCTTTTGCTATTCAATTTCTGGCTCGAAAAACCAAGCAAATTTGAAAAAACGTATCTTGTTTTGCTTCTTGTTTATCTTATTCTCTATACCGGTAATACCTGGTTAACAAAAGACGGCAGTGTATTATTTTACGAGCTGAAAAACATGGCTCGACTTCTTTATTTTCCTGTCTTACTTCTTAATTTATATTTCTTAAGAAAAAGGACAATCCTACGAATCCCAGAGAAGATATTACGCTTCACTTACGGAATTTATCTCGTCTTACTTTTTGTTCCGATGATAACGCATACTGATTTTTCCGGTTATTTTGAAGGAAAAGTAGGAAGTATTGGATGGTTTTATTCGAGCAATGAAATTGGCGCCATATTATCTGGCCTTCTTCCTTATTTCTTTTTTGCAGAACAAAAAAGAAGCGTTTTTCTCTTAGGATTTCTTGTCATCGTCCTTGTCTTTTTCGCACTTGGAAGCAAAATCACTATTTTTACACTTCTTTTAGTAACCTTTCTATTTCTTCTTGGGCAGATTCGAAAAAGCAAAAATAAGAAAAAAATCTTGTTAGGATGTATTCCTCTTCTCTTAGGGGGAGGACTAGCTTGTTATTTTTATCTACCAACAACTTCCTTCTGGAAAAATATTGAGACGCATTTAGACTTCTTAGGAATTGAAAACATTGGCGAAGTTTTTCAAAAACCAGAGTGGATCGATCATTTTATTTTTTCTAGTCGTCTTTCTTTTTTGAAGACAACACATCAAAATTTTGTGGAAAGTGATCCTGCTTCTCAACTTTTAGGAATTGGTTTTATTGAAAAATATGGAACCGATCAAGTAAACTTGAAAACGATTGAAATGGATATTTTTGATATTTTCTATCGCAGTGGATGGATTGGAACGATTCTAATTATCTTGCCTGGAATTTTTGTGATAATAGATACGAAAAAAGAAAAACAACCACTTCTTTTTCGAAAAAGACAAATACTATCTCTTGGTATTTTCTTTCTGATTTCTTGCTTAGCAGGACATGTATTAACATCTCCAGCAGTAAGTTTTTACGTGGTGATCATAGGTTTAAATTGGATAAAGGAGGACTGCTATGAAAACAGGAATGATTATCGTAAACTACAATGATTACGACTCCACTATTGCACTAATTAACAATGTGAAAAACTATAAGGTAATTGAAAAAATCGTTATTGTAGATAATCACTCTTCCGAAGAAGAGCAAGAAAAACTAAAAACGATAAAACATAAAAAGGTCAAAATTATTTTTGCTGAGGAGAACAAGGGCTATGGTTCCGCTATCAATATAGGAGCCAAATACTTGATCGAACAATTTGGAAAATGTAATATCATTGTTTCAAATGCTGATATTATTATCTCAGAAGAAAAACATATCAAAGAATTGTTAAAGACATTATTTCCCAAAGATGTTGGCGTAGCCTCTCCTGTCATCGTGGAAAAAAATAACTTAAATAGGGGATGGCGACTTCCAACTCCAAAACAAGAAATTTTATTTAACATACCAAAGTTATATCGTTATTTTGAGAAAAAGTATCGTTATTATAAAGAAGAACACTATCAAGAAAAAGAGGCGACAGTTGAGGTAGTAAGTGGCTGTTTCTTCTTGATTAAGTCAACGGTATTAGAAGAGATAGATTTCTTTGATGAAAACGTTTTTCTCTATTACGAAGAGAATATTTTGGCAAAAAAGTTGGAAAAAATTCAACTTAAAACAAAGATCAACAATGAAGTGGTCGTAATTCATAATCATTCCGTAACGATTGATAAAAATATTCAAAGACGGCGAAAATTAAAAATACTAAAGGAGAGTCAATACTATTTTGAAAAAACGTATAATGGGGCGAGTAAGGCAGAATTATTTTTCTTGAAGTTCACGGGAAAACTAACACAATTATAAATAAGGAACAGAAATAAGACACGTATGGCTTAAAGATTGCGTGTTTTTCTTTTGAAATTTGATAAAAAAGCAAAGAAAGCCAAGAAAACATGAGATTTTCTATACAGCAAAAGAAAAGTTTGTTATAATGATTATAGCAATGGTAGCATTGCAGAATGGGAGGTTTTATGAAAGGAATTATACTTGCAGGTGGAAGTGGGACAAGATTATACCCACTTACTAGAGCAGTCAGTAAACAGTTACAATCGATTTATGATAAACCAATGATTTATTATCCACTATCTACTTTGATGTTGGCAGGGATTCAGGATATTTTAATTATTACGACACCACAGGATCAAGAATTATTTAAAAGGCAATTAGGAAATGGAGAAAACTTTGGAGTTCGCCTTTGTTATGCAGTGCAAGAAGAACCAAAGGGACTTGCCCAAGCTTTTACAATCGGAGAAGAATTTATTGGAGAGGATCCTTGTGCGATGGTGTTAGGAGATAACATTTTCTATGGAAATGGCTTTGTGGAAATGTTAGCAAATGCTTGCCGAAATGCCCAAGAAGGAAAAGCTACCAATTTCGGATATGAAGTAAGAGATCCGGAACGCTTTGGAATCATGGAGCTGGATGAAGATAAAAATATTATTAGTGTAGAAGAAAAACCACAGTATCCAAAAAGTAATTTTGCTATCACAGGGTTATACTTTTATCCATCTGGAGTAAGTCAAAAAGCACACTTAGTAAAGCCATCAAAAAGAGGAGAAGTGGAAATTACTACTCTCAATGCCATGTATTTAAAAGAAGGGAATCTAAAGGCAGAATTGCTTGGTGGTGGATTTTCTTGGTTTGATGCAGGAACGTTTGAAAGCAAATTAGAAGCAGAAAACTTTATTTATAGTGCACAAAAGAACCGTGGAAGAGTGATCGCTTGCCTAGAACAAATCGGATATGATCAAGGTTGGCTCGATCTAGAGAATTTGAAGCAAAGTGCAGAATTAATGCAAAAAAATTCTTACGGACAATATTTGGAAAAGATTGTGCAAAAACAATTAGTAAAAAGAAAAAAGGAAGGGCAGTAGAAAAGAAAGGACAGGAGAAAACATGTTTCATTTAGGAAATGCTAAAAAAAATCTTTTGGTGAGCCCCAAAAAGGAGAATCGATATTATGAAGAACAAATTACGATTCGTTTAGATGATTCCAATGATAGTCATGCCATTATTGCAAGTCACATCACTAAGGGATCCACTTGTTTAGATGTCGGATGTGCCGTAGGGTATATTGGAGAAATTTTAAAAAGAGAAAAAGAGTGTATGGTGGATGGAATTGAAATAGATCCTGAAGCATTAGAAATCGCAAAAAAGAAAGAATGTTACCAGAACCTGTTTGACTTTTCAGTAACGGATGAACAAGATCCAAGATACCTTTCTTTTTTTCGCAATAAGAAAAAATATGATTATATTATATTTGCAGATATTCTAGAGCATTTACCGGATCCAGGGAAAGTACTTTATGAATTTTCTAAAAAACTAACTGCACAAGGAAGCATTTTAATTAGCCTTCCTAATATTGCTCACATGGATATCAGTAAAAATTTAATCGATAGAACATTTAACTATAATGTAACGGGATTGCTAGATAATACCCATCTTCGCTTTTTTACAAAAAATTCTTTCTTGGAGATGGTCGAAGCAATGAATGCACTTTATTACTTAACGTTTCAACCCACTATTATAGGAAAGACTATTGTCGTTCCCTCTTATGCTACTTCCTATCCGAATCTTTACAAAATATTAGATCAAGACGGAGAACTTTGTGTTTTACAATATATCTACGAGTTAAAAGTTGGAAAAGTGGCAAAAAAAGCCTCTCGCACCACACCTAATTACTATGCAAAAATAGAAAAGCAATTAGAAGAAAAAGAAATTCAGGGACAGGAAATAAATGTCTTGCGTGAAAGAGAAAAAGAATTAATGGACCAATTACAAATGAAACAGAGGGAAATCGAAAAAATATTAAATAGTACAAGTTGGAAAATTACAGAACCTCTTAGAAAGATAAAAAGAGGATTCAAAAGGTAAGGGTCGAAACTTGTCATATTTTGAATTATATATTATAATATCAAAAGAATGGAGCGATAACGATGATACATAAAATAAAAAGAAAACTATCCGATATTCGAAATATTTGGATCATTAAGAATAGTCCTTATTTTGATGCGACTTATTATTTATCACAAAATCCAGATATTGTTGATAGCGGAGTAGATCCAGTAAAGCATTATTATTATTCCGGATGGAAAGAAGGAAGAAATCCTAGTGCCGAGTTTGATAATAATCTTTATCTAGGGGCCAATTATAAATTTCATATTACAATCAATCCAATCGTTCATTATACCCGATTTGGTCAATACGACAAAAGAATTATTGGACCAAAAACCAAGTTTCAAAGAACGGTAACAGATTTACTGAATGCCCATTTTAACGAAAGCATTCCTTTTCGAACCATTCCAACTACTATTGAAAATACCCGTTTGAATATTGTGTTCAATGGATTCGATAAAGGATGTTTCTTTGGTGGAAAAGCAACCGCTTTAATTTTAGCGATTCAATTTGTAAATCAATATCATTATGATTTGAGAATCATTGCCCAAAATCCAGAAGAGAGCATCTTCTATCAATTTTTGGATCTATTTCATTTAGCAAAGCCAAATAAAGTGGAATTTTTTGCAACGGATGCGAATCAACGATTAGAAATTTCAGAAAAGGATCATTTTTTATGTACGATGTGGTCTAATGCCGATGCCGTATTACATACTCCTGAAATAACGGGAAAGGTATTTTATATTATGCAAGAAGTAGAAACCTTTTTTTACGATCATGGGGATAACCATTTACGCTGCTATAATACATTGACGGACAATCGCTTAATTCCAATCGTAAATTCAAAATTACTATATGATTATTTGTGTGCAAACGGTTACCAAAATGTAAGAGAAAATGGGATTTATTTTGAACCTGTCTTTTCTGAGGAACTTCTAAAACCAAGTAAGACAAGTTTTTCAAAAAAGAAAAAATATAGTTTATTTTATTATGCACGACCTTCTCATCAAAGAAATATTTTCTATTTTGGATTAGATAATTTAAATGAAGCATTTTTATCCGGAACCTTAAACCCAGAGGAGTGGGTTGTCTACACTGCAGGAGACAAAAGTGTACCTGATTTTTGTTTTGATACAGAAGTGGAAGTAAAAAAATTAGGAGTAATGGATTGGAAAGAATATTGTAATTTTGCATCTACTGTGGACTTATGTTATAGCATGATTTATACTCCTCATCCAAGTTATCCGCCTCTTGATACAACCACAGCAGGGGCAGTTTGTGTAACCAATCGTTATGCCAATAAACAAAATCTAGATTACTATTCAAAGAATATTATCACAGCAGATTTAAAAAAAGAAGATATGGTAGAGGCACTAGGAAAAGGAGCAGAACTTGTGAAAGACGTGGAACAAAGAAAGAAAAATTGGCAAAATTCTCATACTGGTGGAACTTGGGATGTAGCACTAAAAGATTCGATCATTCATATGCATCACTTTTTAGAGGATCAAGATGTATAAAATAGAGTGTAGTAAAGAATTTAAAATGCCTCTCCAAGTTCTTTCCTACCAGGAAAGATATCGTCTCCTTCTTCAAAAGTCTAAGAAAAAAAAGGTTGTCTACATCAAAAATGAGTTTGATAATTCTACCTTTCGCTACCGCTGTTACAATGTAAGAGAAGCACTAACTAGTAGCAAGAAATACGAAGTTACTTATTTTCTATGTGAAGAAATTCCTAAGATAATGCCTTATTTGGAAACTGTAGATATTCTCATTTTTCAAAGAACTAGTTGGACGATCGAGGTTGAAAATTTGATTCATTTTGCTCATATGAAAAAAATTCCAATCGTATACGATATGGATGATCTTCTCTATAAAATAGATTATGTTCCATCCTTTATGAATCATATTGGTGTGTCTTTTAATAAAACGAATACTTCTCTTTATCTTTCTATCGCAAGTGGATATGAAATGGTAGCAAAAAGATGTGATGCCTATATCGTAACGACGGACTTTTTGAAAAAGAAGATAGAAGAAGATTATCAAAAGCCGACTTTTGTGATTCCGAACTTTTTAAATCATGAACAAGAAGAGGAATCCCAAATTGTTTTAAAAAATAGGGAAGAAGAGAAAGAAAAATTTGTGATTGGATACTTTAGTGGGTCTCCATCTCACCGGAATGATTTTCGCGTAGTGGAGCGAGATCTGGTTCGGCTGCTAGAAAAATATCAAAATATTTATGTAAAGATCGTAGGATTTATGCAGTTAGAAGGAAAATTGAAAAAGTATCAAACGCAAGGAAGGGTAATCTTCGAAGAGCTAGTTCCTTATCCAAAACTACAGTATGAGATAGGAGGAGTAGACGTTAACATGATTCCTCTTGTTGCCAACGATTTTAATCAAGCTAAGTCGGAGTTAAAGTTCTTTGAAGCCGGAATTGTAAAAGTTCCATCTTGTATGACACCAACAGAAGTTTATCAAAATTTAGTGTGTGACGGGGTAGATGGTCTATTTTGTAATCCTGGTGAGTGGTTTGATAAAATAGAGCTGCTCTATCAGAATGCAAAGTTTCGAAAACAAATCGGGCAAAAGGCTTATGAGAAAGTATGTCAGAACTATTTGAATGAGACAAAAACACACTTAATCGAAGAAGTCTATCAAAAATTAGAATGCCTACCGAGGTGAAAAAGTGAAAGAATATGCAATTATAATCAAGGACATGAGCAAGAGTTTTAAAATAGCAACGGACAAACCCGCAACCCTCAAAGAACGTCTTGTTTTTCGAAAAAACAAAGTAGAAACTAGAATGATTCTAAAAGATATTAATTTAAAAATTAAAAAGGGCGAGACGGTCGCTTTAATTGGAACTAATGGAAGTGGAAAATCAACCCTTCTAAAATTAATGACCAAAATTATTTATCCTACTTCTGGAGAAATTAAAACAGAAGGGAAATTGACTTCTTTATTGGAACTTGGAGCAGGGTTCCATCCAGATTTTACAGGAAGAGAAAACATTTACTTCAATGCTTCTATTTTCGGCCTTACGAAAGCAGAAATTGAAAAAAGAATAGATGAAATTATTGCTTTTTCAGAGCTAGAAGAGTTTATCGACCAACCCATTCGCACGTATTCCTCTGGAATGTACATGCGTCTTGCCTTTTCGATTGCGATTAATGTGGATGCTGAAATATTGTTAATCGATGAAATTTTAGCCGTAGGAGATCAACATTTTCAGGATAAGTGTTTCGAAAAATTGAACCAATTAAAAAACAGTAACAAAACAATTGTAATTGTTTCCCATAGTTTAGAGGCGATTCGAAATCTTTGTACGAGGGGTATTTGGATTTATGATGGAAAAATCAGAATGGATGGAAAAATTGATAAAGTCATTGAAGAATATTTGAAAGTCTGTGGTTAGAAACGGGAGGAACCATGATAAAAGAGTTATACAATTATAGAGAATTATTAAAAAATAATGTAAAAAAAGAAGTTCGTGGTAAATACAAAGGATCTTTTTTAGGAATATTATGGTCCTTTGTCAATCCTCTTCTTTCTGCATTGATATATGCTATTGTGTTTCCTTTTATTTTAAAGACAACACAAGAAAATTATTTAACGTTTCTAGTAGTTGGTATCATTCCATGGAATATTTTTACGACCACTATTATGCAGGGAACCACCTGCATTCTTATGAACGCTGGAATTATTAAAAAGGTTTATTTTCCAAGAGAAATCTTACCGATTTCGATTGCCACAAGTGGGTTAGTAAACTTTCTAATTTCTTTTATTGTAATCTTCTTATTTGTTATTTTTAGTGGGATTGGAATTAGTTATAATATCCTATTCTTACCACTCGTCATCTTGGCACAATATTTATTATCACTAGGAATTATTTTTATTACGAGTGCTGTTGACGTATATATAAGAGATGCAGAGTACATTATCAATTTCTTTATTAATATGTTGTTTTATGCAACGCCAATTGTCTATAATAGTACTATGTTTCCAGCAAACGTAAGATGGATTCTAGAATTAAATCCTATGACTCAAATTATTACTTGTTATCGAGATATTTTATTATATAAAACTGCTCCCCCTTTTCAAGATCTCTTCTTACTGTTACTATTAAGTATGATTTTGGTATATTTAGGACATAAAATATTTAAAAAACTGGAAAAAAGATTTGCAGAAGAGTTATAGGAGGTAGGAAGCTATGAAACAGGAAATAGAGAAGATCGAGTTATTGGAAGATACTGCAGATTTATATATTTCTGGAACTCTTCCTTCTAACCGAAGTCAATTAAAAGTTTTATTAGATCAACAAGTTTTGCTAGAGGAAAATCCGAATCTTTCTGATTGTCGTTTTTCTTTTATGTTTGCTTGTCCAAAAGAAGGAAAAAAGTTGATGGTTTATTGCATAGAAAAAAAGAAAGAGACACTTCTTTATCAAACCTCTCTCGCTTCTTTACAAAGAAAGCGAAATCGTACTAGAAAATGCTCTTATATAAAACGAAATATTCAGTTTCTCTGGAGAGAGTATCACTTTTTCATCCCCCCTAAGAAATTAAAAGAATATGCCTCCTTATTTATCAAACGGATTATTTTGAATCGGTCAAAAGAGGAACGTTTCTATCAACTTTTCAGCATAGAAGATTATAATGATTGGCTGCGGGAAAATCCCCAATCTTCTTCTTATCAAAAGTTTTCCTACATGCCATTCATTTCGATCATTATGCCTGTTTATAATGTCGATGCAAAATATCTAAAAGAGGCAATAGAATCTGTAATGCTGCAAACATATCCAAATTTTGAACTTTGTATCGCCGATGATGCTTCTACGAATCAAGAAACGATTCAACTATTAAAAGAAATGGAAAAAAAATATGACAAAGTGCATGTTGTTTATCGAAAGAAAAATGGTCATATTTCCAAAGCAAGTAATTCTGCACTAAAGATTGCCAGAGGAGAATTTATTGGTCTAATGGATAATGATGATATATTAGACAAAAATGCTCTTTACGAAGTAGTAAAAGCGTTAAACAAAAATAAAAACTTAGATCTTATTTATACGGATGAAGATAAAATAGATCCATTTGGAAGAAGATGTGACCCACATTTTAAACCAGACTGGTCGCCAGATACCTTGCTAAGTCATAACTATATTTGTCACTTTGCGTTGTTAAGAACATCACTTGTAAAGCAAATAGGAAACTTTAGGAAAGGGTATGAAGGAGCACAAGACTATGACTTAATGCTCCGCTTTACGGAACAAACACAAAACATTTACCATATTCCTAAAATTTTATATCATTGGAGAATGATAGAAGGATCCACTTCCATGACGACAGATAATAAAAGTTATGCTAGCATGAGTGGAATAAAAGCATTAGAAGATGCCTTAAAAAGAAGAAAAATCAAAGCATCGATCGCTAATATAGCAACTTCCTATATTTTAAAATATGAAATGAAAAATAATCCGAAAGTCTCTATTATCATTCCAACAAAAGACAAAATAGGGCTTGTAGAGACCTGTGTAAATTCGATATATCAAAAAACGAAGTACCAAAATTATGAAGTGATCATAATCGATAACAATAGTCAAGAAGCACATACGATGGAAGGATTGCGAAAATTACAAGAAGAGCACGATAATTTAAAAGTGATGGAATATCCAGAAAAGTTTAATTATTCAAAAATTAACAACATAGGAGCAAAGCATGCCGAAGGAGACTATTTATTACTGTTAAACAATGATGTGGAAGTAATCGATGGAGAGTGGTTAGAAATCATGTTAGGTTATGCAATGCAAGAACGCATTGGCGCAGTAGGAGCAAAGCTTTTATTTGCAAATGGAAAGATTCAACATGCTGGAGTAGTAGTAGGAGTAGGGGAAGAAAAGATTGCAAATCATGCGTACTATCTAAAAGACAAATTTGCATCTGCCCTAGCGGGAAGATTACTTGTTCCTTATAATTATGCTGCTGTTACTGGAGCCTGTCTAATGGTTGATAAAAAGAAATACTTTGAAGTGAACGGATTAACAGAAGAATTAGAAATAAATTATAATGACATTGATTTTTGCTTAAAATTACTAGAAAAAGGCTACTATAATATCTGTTTACCACAAGTAGAGCTTTATCATTATGAATCGTTAAGTCGTGGCAAGAGCCAAAGTCCCGAAAAAGCAAAAGAATTGCAGTATTCCACGGAATATATGAAAAAAAAGTGGAAAAAAATATTACAAAATGATCCTTTTTATAACCCGAATCTAAGTAAAGAAATGTGTTTTGTACTAGATAAAAAGGAGGTAGAGAAAAATGAAAAAGAATAAGAATAAAATTTTATTTGGCTTATTTCTTTTATGCTCTATTTCCTTAATAGGGATTTTGTTGAAAGGCAACTTTTATCATGTAGAAAATTATCGAGGTTCAGACGATTTGGTCTATACGAATATTTATCAAGACAATAGTGTGACGCAATTCTTTTATTCAAGTGTAGATAATTTAGATTCAATTGCTATAAAATTAGGAACCTATCAACAGACAATAGAAGATAAAACATTAGATTTCACTCTAAGAAACAGCCAGGGAGAGGAGATTCGAAAAGTAGATTTAAAGACAGACGATATTACAGATAACACCTACGTCGTATTTTCCTTTGACAAAATAGGAGATAGTAAAGGAAAGCTATTGAGTTTTGAACTACAGTGTAGAGAGTGCGAAGAAGAAGAAAAAATTGCAATTTATGGAAAAGAAAGTAATCAAAGGGAGGAATACGTTGAAATAAAAGAGGAGCATTATCCTTATCAGAGTGCTATCATTTTAACGGGAGATACAGTGTTTTTAGCAGGAATTTTAGTACTTTTCCTCTTCCTTTTTGTCATTAGCTTTTATTTTTATTTACAGGTATGGAAAAACGAAAAGATTCATTCATACCTACCATTCCTTAAGAAAAAAACTATTTTTTACATTATTTATTTCTTATTGAGTGGCTTATCGCTCGGTTTGTTATACGTGTTTATTATCCACCTTTATTATCATTTTACCTTTTCTTATTTATGCTTTGGGGGCCTATTATTATGTGGCGAAATTCTTCTTTTTCTACAAGCTTATCAAGAATCAAGACACACTCGTAAAATAGAAGATTATTTTCTTCTTTTTGCGATTCCAATTGGCCTTGGATATCTTTTGTTTCTCCCTCCAACGCACGTTCCGGATGAGATCGTTCACTATGCTTCTGCCTATAAAATAACACAAGGTGTTTTAGAAGATACTGGAACCTATGTAGAGATTCCTAAAATAGTAGAAGACAATAATAGTTCTAATTTAAAAAGTTACCAGCAGTTAAATGATCTACTATTGACGCCTCCGAATGGCGAAATGGGAAAGTCTACGGCATCTGGTTATAGTATTGTTTCCTATCTTCCATCTATTATAGGACTTTCTTTGGGAAAGGTATTTCATCTACCTTATTTCGTAGGATTTTACTTGGCAAGAATCCTCACTTTTATCGTTTTCTTACTACTTGCTTATTTCTCTATCAAAATATTACCGATCGGAAAGCTCGTTTTAACAATCTACTTTCTAAATCCAATGTGGTTGCAACAAGCAATTTCGGTATCCGCAGATTCCATGATGAATATGTTTGGTATTTTCTATATATGTTATATCTTATATTTACTAAAGCGAAAGAAGAAAGTGACCAAAAAGCAACAAGTATTACTATTATTATCCATGTTATTGGTTGCTTGCATGAAATACGTCTATATTCCTCTCGTTTTGCTGAGTCTTCTTCTTTTATTTATGAAAAAAGAATGGGTCCCAACTAAAGATAAAAAAAGAATTGTCCTCTTTACGATTGCATCTATCCTTGTATGTATTGGACTATACATTCTTCATGCAATGACTCCAACACAAGTGGTCAGTGAGGAAGTCGCAGTAAAAAATATTAGTTTGGGTTCTCAACTATCCAATCTATTATCGCATCCATTTTCTATTTTGCGAGTATTTATTAATACGATCGGAACAAATGCAACATTTTACTGGGATAGTTTTTTCGGCGTAGAACTCGGTTGGTTTAACATTTCTATTGATCGAATGGTTATTAATATTTATATCTTACTCTTATTACTTTCTCCCTTCTTAATCAAAGAAAAAGAAGAATACACGAAATGGGAGAAGATCGGAATGATAAGCGTATTTGCAGTGATTTTCTTACTTACTATTTTTGGAATGTATTTAACCTGGACCTCTGTTGGAGCAAGCGTAGCAGAAGGAGTACAAGGAAGATATTTCTTACCGATTGCTATTTTACCATTCCTTCTATTATGTAATAAGAAACGATATCTATTCTTTCCTAAAATAGGACTCGTTTATACAGCCCTTATCATTTTTGTTCATTTTAATGTAATCAATACAATTATTCATTATTTTTTATAAGGAGGTAATCATCGTGGAAAAAGAAAAGGTGTTATTTGTCATCCCAGCGTATAATGAAGAAAAAAATATTGAAAAAGTATTAAAAGAAATTAAAAAAGACGCTAGTTTTGCAGATATTCTAGTAATTAATGACTCATCGAAAGATGCAACCGAAGAAATTGTAAGAAAAAATAAGGTAAAATGTATCACAGGAGTATTTAATATGGGATACGCGATGGCTGTGCAAACGGGAATTAAATATGCGAATCTGTACGATTATGATTATGTGATTCAGTTTGATGCGGACGGACAACATATTGCAAAGGAAGCATTAAAATTATATGAGGCGGCTAAAGAAGGCAACTATGATATTACGATTGGATCCAGATATTTAAAAGATATGGGTTATCCAGCCCCTTTTTTTCGGAAACTCGGAACTAAGTTGTTTTCTGGGATGATTAAATTATTTTGTAAAGAAAAAATAGCAGACCCTTTATCTGGATTTCAGTGTATCAATAAAAAAGTGATCGATCGTTATTCTGAAATGGGAGGATATCCAGAATTTCCAGATGCCAATTTAATTATTGAAATGTTATTAGAAGGATATAAAATTAAAGAAATTCCAGTTAAAATGCGCCTTAGAAAGGCAGGAGAAAGCATGCATGGTGGCATTATCAAACCCATAAGATATATGGTGAATATGTTTTATACCATCGTATTTATTTTGATTCAACATCCTAAAAAGAAGGTGAAAGAACGATGAAAACGATTTATTTTATTATCATTGCTCTACTCAGCATTATTTATATTATTTCAGAAGTGCGAAAGAAAAAGTTTTCGATCAAAGAAAGCTTTTGGTGGACGATAGCAGCTATCGTCATGTTATTTTTAGCAATTTTTCCTTATTCGATTAACAAAGTAGCAGAATTCTTTGGAGTATATTATCCGCCTTCTTTATTTTTTGTGTTTTGTATTATCTTTTTGGTATTTATCAACTTTCGAAACAGCAAGAGAATTTCTGAGCAACAAGAAAAAATAACAGAGTTAGCGCAAAGAGTAGCGTTATTAGAGGAAAAGTGTTATGGTGAAAAAAAGTAAGATTACAATTGTTATTGCATGCTATAATGTGGAAAAATATATTGCTGAATGCATTCAATCCATACAAAAGCAAACCTATCCCCATTTTGAAGTATTATTAGTAGACGATGGGAGTACCGATCAAACAGCTACCATTATTCAAGAAGAAATAAAAGAAGATAAAAGATTTCATTACTATTACAAAGAAAATGGAGGAGTCAGTAGTGCTAGGAATTATGGATTAGATCGAGCCAAAGGAGAGTATATTTCCTTTATCGACAGCGATGATTATTTGGAAGACACTTATCTAGAAAATTTATATCAAGAAATCCAAGAAAAAAATGTAGATTTTACGATTTGTAGCATTAAAAGAATTTATCCGAACAAAGTAACATATCATCACATGACGAAAGAAGATGTATATCTTGCAAAATTTCCAGCCATGTGGAATAAATTATGTAAGTTAAGTTTATTAAAGGATAATAAAATAAGATTCCCCGAAAACATTTGGTATGAGGATTTATTAGTAGGAGCAGAAGTATTTATTAGTGCGAAAAGTTTTAGCATTGTGGATGAATTCTTACATAATTATCGCCAGCAAGAGGGATCTTTAGTAAGAAGGGCGGACGATCGAATTTTTGATATCTATCAAATTATGGAAGAGATAAAATCATTTGCAAAGAAAAAAAGAATTTATCAAAAATATCGTCAAAACATTGAATTTATGAATTTATATCATATTTTAATAGGAACTACGTATCGAGCTAGTTTTCACCAACATTTTTCCAAAGAAATGATTCAAGAGATTTGTGAACATGTAGAAAAAGAGTATCCAAATTGGTATCAAAATCGCTATATTTCTACGCTTCCGATATCTTACCGAACATATTTATATATCATTCATAAAAAATATTATGCACTTCTTAAATTTCTATTAAAACATCTTGCAAAGTATTTATATTTATAGAAGGAGGCCAACATGCAAGAGAAAACGAAAAAGAATTTTATTTGGAATTTTATCGGATCTTTGATATTTGGATTCACTTCTCTTTTTTTCATGATGATTACAACCAGAGTTAATGGGATCGAAGATGCAGGAATTTTTACGTATTGTTTTGCAACAGCATGTATTCTATATGCAGTTGCAGCTTATTGTGGAAAGACCTTTCAAATTACAGATATTAAAAATCAGTATTCCGATACCGATTATATCTATAACCGCCTTTTTACCTATATTATTGCCATCATCGCTGCAGTTATTTTTATTTTATGTACGGGGTGTGATGGAAAAAAGGGAATGGTATTATTCCTTTTAACACTATACCGCGGATTAGATGCAATTATGGAATCTTTCCATGCAATTACCCAAAAGAATGGTAATTTGTATAGAGCAGGAATTTCTCTTTTTGCAAGAGCAGTTGTAATAACAGGGGTATTTTTCCTCGTTAATTATGGAACGAAAAATCTAGTCTTAGCATGTCTTGCCATTGTGATAACCGGCGTATTATTTTTAATAGGTTATGATATTCCATCTGCTAAACCAATCAAGAAAACTCCTTTTTCTTGGAGACGCAACTTCCATTTATTAAGAGATGGTACCTATACTTTCTTGTTTTCTTTTTTGACCATATATTTATTAAATGCCCCTCGTTATGCATTAGAATTGTTAGGACAGAATGACCTTCAAGCAATTTATGGAATTATTATTATGCCAGCTTCCTTTCTATCTTTGGTTGCCGGGTATATTATTCAACCTTTCTTAGTAAGAATCGGAGAGATGGTAGGAGATAAAAAATATCATGATTTAAAAGTATTTCTTTTTAAAATTTCAGCGTTCGTTGCAGTGTGCGGCGGTTGCTGTATGATCGGAGGATATTTCTTAGGAGAACCAGTCTTAGAGTTATTATATGGAATTGACTTAGTTAACCAGCAAATAAATTTAGTAATCATTCTACTAGCTTCTACCTTTTACGCACTATCTTCCTTTTTTTCAGCAGTCTTAATAGCGATGCGAAAGACTTTTTCACAACTAATGGTACTAATAATAGATGCTTTTTCTGCTATTCTTGTATGCTATTATATTATTCCGAGACATGCCTTATTAGGAGCCAGTCTTTCTTACTTATTCATCATGTTTTTTCAATTTACCGTTTATTTATTCTTAATTGAACATTATAGCAATTCTTCCTCTAGAAAGGTAACGATGCGTTTAGCAGGAGGATTAGGAAACCAAATGTTTGAATATTGTGCACTGCGAAGTCATATGCTGAAGTACCATATAGAAGGAGAGCTCTCTTTAAAAGGAATTACGAACAAAACACATAATGTTTATTCATTAAATCATTTCTGTATTTCAAAAAAAATAAAAATAACAAAAAGAGAAGGGATCAAAAGTTCCTTGAATTATCTCCTCTATGGATTTTACTACGTATTTTTAGGAAAGAGAAAAAACGGTTTTAGAGTTATGCAAAAAATGCAACCAATACTAAATTATTTTGGATTTTACTGTGTTCCAGATGGGTATATGGAACTACAAGAAAGTCCTAGTCGTCACCAGGTGATGGTAGGATACTATCAATCGTTAAAATACTTTGAGGAATACAAAGATATTTTAAAGAAGGAATTAAGGGTAAAAGAGAAAGTACTCCCTCAAAATAAAAAGATATTAGACAAAATAAAAAAAGAAACATCCGTGTGTGTCCATATTAGAAGAGGAGACTATGTAGGAAGTAATCATCAAGTTTGTACAATAGAGTATTATCAAAACGCAATGCAAGTGATGAAAAAAAGAGTGAAAGATCCTACGTTCTTTATTTTCTCAGACGATATTGCTTGGGTGAAGGAACATTTAAAATCGAATGAGAAAATGGTATTTATAGAAGGAAATAATCCAAATTATGAGGAATTACGTCTCATGTATCACTGTAAGCATTTTATCATTTCCAATTCTTCTTTTAGTTGGTGGGCACAATATTTGACGGATAGTAAAAAAAGAATTACCATAGCTCCATCGAAATGGTTTCAAAATCCAAATCAAAAAGTAGATATTTACGAAGATGATTGGATTTTAATAGAAGTATAAGGAGAAGAACATGACAGAAGAAAAGTATGTAGTAATTAAAAGATATGGAGATCATCTCGGACTTTTTTCTTATGTGATTACGAATATTGGAAATATTAATAAGGTAATCCAAGAGGGGAAGATTCCTGTGATTGATATGCAAACCTACCCCAATGCTTATCTAGAAGAAGGGGAAGTAGGACTCAAGAATGCTTGGGAATTCTTTTTTGAACAGCCAATGAATATTTCATTAAAAGATATTGAAGGAAAGAAATGGGAAGAGTTAACAAGTGTGCCGAGAAATCGTCCAAATGATTCGATGTCTTTCTTTTTGAATAAGAAAAAAAGAGATTATTGGAAAAAGATTGCTCAAAAATATATACGATTGAATTATGGAACTAGAAAAGTCATTGAGAAAGAAGAAAGAAATTTATTTGGAAAAGATAGAAAAGATAGAGTTTTAGGGGTACTTTGTAGAGGAACGGATTATGTGCAGTTAAAACCGTTCCGTCATCCTGTGCAACCAACGGCAGAAGAAGTTATTGAAAAAGCCAAAAAAGTGATGAAAAGACGCAAATGTCAAAAACTTTTTTTAGCAACAGAAGACGAAGAAATTTTAAAAAAATTTCAAAAGGCTTTCGGGAAAAAATTAATTTACAGTAATCAAAAGCGATTTTCAAATACAAAAGGATCTTATTTATCGAAAATCCATTTCGAACGAAAAAATGATGCTTATTTAAAAGGACTAGAATATTTAACGACAATTATTCTATTATCGAAATGTGATTGCTTTATTGCAGGAAGAACTAGTGGCACCATTGGTGCTGTCCTGTTTTCGAAAGGGTTCGATTATACCTATTTCTGGGACAAAGGACGATATAAGTTTTTTCCTTTTTTCCCATCTGTCTATAAACAAGAAGAATTTTAAGGAAAAAAGTGCGTGAATGACAGAACGCATTCTTTTTTTGCTGGATATTTGTACTATGTATAAAAATGCTTATTTTATTAAAAAAACGTGAATTTTTAGACTAAATAAAGTTGTCAATGAAAAGTAGACAATAAAAAACATTTATTTAAACCCCAATTGATTTCTATACTCAATTGGGGTTTTATAATTTAATGCATAACTGGGTCTTAAGTAATTATGATCATATATAATAGCCTCTATATATTGTTCAACAGTTTCATAATCTTCTTGATTAAAATCAATATACATTTCTTTCTTTAACCAACCGTTTTTTGATTCAATAATTGGATTATCTGTTGGTGTACCTATTCTCGACATAGACCCAATTATTTTATAATCTTTATGTGCATTATTAAATGCCAATGAGGAATATATTGTGCCTTGATCTGAGTGGAAAATAGTTTCTTGGCTTTTATATCCTCTTTTTATTTTATTTTGTAACATATCATTTAAAGCATTTCTATGATTAGACACGCTTACTCCGTGATAAAAAGGTTTAATATCTGATCCTATTATAGAATCATCAAATGCATCTACGTAATATGTCCAATCATATCTTTGTCTTTTAAACCAAATCATTGTTGTGTCGGACGTTATTTTCTCAAAAGGGCGAGAAGTTTTCCAATTGTTATTTATAATATTACGATATTTTATTGATTCTTCTCCTGGTTTCTTATAAATCGAATAGTGTCTAGCTTTACTTCTTATTTTGAAGATCTTACAAACTTTATGTACCAAATTATCTGAAACGACCCATCCTGTTTCTCTTCGAATAATAGCATTTATTCTATGATAACCATAACTTGGTTTTCTTTTATGTATATCTCTAATTAATGATTCTAAATCTCTACGATTGCTTTCATATTGATTTAAAATATCTTTGTTTTTCAACCATTTATAATATCCGCTTCTTGAAATATTCATTATATCGCATAATGATTTTATAGAATAATCTTTACTTAATGTTTCTACTATTTCGAATTCCAAAACTTTTTCTCGTCTACTACTACAACTGTACCATCTCCTTTCACTAGGTAACCTTTTTTTAATCGTTTGTTTTCAATTTTTAATCTCATATTTTCATATTGAAGTTGTTCTATTTCTGTTAAGTTTTTTCTATTTGAATATTTACATAAAGGATTTCCAGGTTTCTTTTTATTTTCTAAAGATGATTCACCATATTTATTATATTTAATAATCCAATTTCTGAGCATTCCATCAGATATATCATATCTTTTTGCAACTTGAACTGACGATTCACCATTTAAAACTTCTTTTATTAATTTTAATTTTTCTTCTTTTGACCAATACCTATTAGGTTCTTTTCTTATTCTTGCCATATTGTTATACCTCCAATTTTATTATAACAAAAAATGTAGACATGTATTTTTGTGTCTACATTTATCTTACAACTTCAATTTTTAGACTAAATTCCGCTTTAGATATTATAATAACCACTATAAAAGGATAAAAATCAATTAATTTATTGATAACAAATAAAGATGAACTTTATTTGTATAACTTATTATAATCAATAAGATTTAAAAATCAAGGGTTTCATAAACTCATTTCATTCGCCCTTGATTTATAAATCTTATAAAATATAATCAGACTTATTTCCACTTTTCTTTAAAAAACGGAATTCCAAATGAAAATTAACGATTTTATTAAAAAAAAGGTATTAAATTTTAACATTTAGTGATATAATACAGTTGAAAAGGAGTGGAGAGAAAATGAGAGGCAAAAATAGAAAAATATTGTTTATATTTTTAACTTTTGCAACTTTTTTCATATCATCTAATGTTTTGGCAGAAACAACATCAGATGGGAAATATCAATATACCATCTTAGAAGATAATACTGTTCAAATTGATAAATATTTGGGAGAGGAGGAAATCGTAGAAATCCCAAATCAAATTGATGGGAAAGATATTACGATAATAGGACAAAAAGCATTTATGTCCAAAACAACAATCGAATCGATAGAAATGCCAAATACGATCGAGACGATTGAACTGGGAGCGTTTGCCGATTGCAGTAATTTGACAATGATTAGCCTATCAAGCAATCTAAAAGTGCTAGGAGATAATGCTCTACAAAACACCAAAATCTCTTCGATTACTTTCCCAACATCATTAGAAGAGATAGGAGTAAATTTATTTATTGGTAATACACAAATTCGTACTGTAACCATTCCTAAGAATGTATCAAAAATTGGTTCAGGAATTGCAATGGATACGAATATTCGTGAAATTGTAGTGAACTCCGAAAATAAAAACTTTACTGCTATAAATGGAGTTTTGTTTACAAAAGATAAAACAGAATTAGTTGCTTATCCTGCTGCTAAGACGGGAACTTCTTATACGATACCATCTAGCGTTAAAATAATTGGGGAAGCGGCCTTTACCTACGTTTCTAACTTAACGAGTATCACGATTCCAAACGGGGTAGAAGAAATTGGAGAATCTGCATTTAGCTATTGTGATAGTCTAGTAGAATTAGTCGTTCCCAAAAGCGTAACTTTAATTGAAATGTTTGCTTTTTATGAATTAGATGCTCTTGAGACATTGACAATACATGCAGATATTGAGGAAGTACCCTATAAATCGATTGCGGAATGTGACCTGTTAGATACCATTATATTTGATGGAAATGTTGGAGTTGTCGATATGTGGGCTATTTACAGAAATGCTAGCCTAGAAGAAATTTATTTTAACGGTACGTTAGAAGGAATTCTTAATACTGGAATCAGTTATTCACCAGAGCTTCGTTACATTGAGTTTCCAGAGGAAGTAGATTTTTTAAATAATAATTTCTATTATCAATCAAATACTCCAACCTTCACTGTTCCTGATAACTTGACACTTATAAATGACGGAAGTTATAGAGACGTAATTAGTGTGCCAATTTCAGGAAAATATAATTATGATATGGCAAATGAAGTAGTTACTCTTGTAAATGAGGAACGCTTTAATGTTGGTGTTAGTCCATTAAAAATGGATGCAGAGTTAACGGAGGCCGCTATGCAACGGGCAAAAGAACTTGCTCTTTACTATAGCCATACGAGGCCGACCGGGGCAGAAGCTTTAGATATACAAAAAGCAAATGGAGAAAATATTGCAGCAAATTATACAACAGCTGCTTATGTAGTAAATGGTTGGATGGGTTCGTATGGACATAAAGCCAATATTTTAAGATCTAGTTTTCAATCCATTGGTGTAGGGTGCTATGAATCAAATGGAATTTATTATTGGGTTCAATTATTTTCTTATGAAGAATCCAATGGATTATCAACCAAAACGGGGGTAACAGCTGAAAAAGAAGAATATGAACTACTCGCTAAACAGTATATAAATTTTGATGTGGGATTACGGACCACAGAAGATGATTCTGAAATTGCTAACCCAATGAAAGTTGGGGAAACAAAAGAAATGGAATATACGCGATTAGTCAATGTAGAATGGGGTCTAGCAAAACGAGACATTCCAAAAAATCTTTTTCAATGGGAAAGCTTAAATCCAACGATTGCAACGATTGATGAAAATGGAACTATTACTGCTTTAAAAGACGGAACAGCAACAATTCGTGTAACACTTGCTGGTGTTAGCGAGGAATATATTATTACAATTGGGACTTATCTTAATCAAATTGTAGTAGCAGATACTATTGTTTTAGACGTAGGAGAAAAGAAAAAGATTGATTTTTCTTATGAGCCAAGTAATGCTCTTGTTTATTCTACAAAGTTTGTTTCTTGGGATAAAGATATTGTAACAGTAGATGAAAATGGAATATTAACAGGAGTAAAAGAAGGAGAGGGAAGAGTTACGATCTTTGCCAATGCAATTAATAATCCATCGAAAACAGAAGCTTTTGATGTAATTGTAACCTCTTCTCCTATTGAAATTACCTCAGTAAGCACTTCACCAATCACTTCCAATGTATATGTTGGAGATACATTACAATTAAAAGCTACGATTAAGCCAACCTATGCAACGATTAGTCAAGATCTTACTTGGACCTCTAGTAACACGAGTGTTGCGACAGTGGATAATACTGGAAAAGTAACGGCAAAAGCGATAGGTAGCACAACGATTACTGCAACTACTTCTAACGGTAAAACAAGTCGTTCGTATATCTACGTAATTAAAAAGCCAGTGGCAATTACAGGAGTAACACTAAATGAGACGACATTATCGATTGGAAAAGGAACTACTGCCACATTAACAGCAACAATCAATCCAAGTAATACGACAGATAGCAAAACACTCACTTGGACATCAAGTAATACAAGTGTTGCGACCGTAGATAGTACAGGAAGAATTACCGCCAAAGAGATTGGAGAGACGACGATTACAGTAAAAACATCCAATGGGAAAACAGCAACTTGTAAGGTTACAGTAAACCCCATTCCAATTACAAGTGTAACATTAAATAAAACGAGTGCGACAATTGAAAAAGGATCTACACTAACGTTAAGTGCAACAATTAATCCAAGTAATACAACGGATAGTAAAACACTTACCTGGACATCAAGTAATACAAATGTTGCAACCGTAGATAGTACCGGTAAAGTGACAGCTAAAGGATATGGAACAGTCAAAATCACAGTAAAAACATCAAATGGAAAAACTGCAACTTGTACGATCACGGTACCAACGCATCCTATTACAAGTGTAACATTAAATAAAACGAGTGCAACAATTGAAAAGGGATCGACATTAACACTAAGTGCAACGATCAATCCAAGTAATACAACAGATAGTAAAGCACTTACTTGGACTTCAAACAGTACAACTGTTGCAACGGTAGACAGCACTGGAAAAGTAACAGCTAAGGGATATGGAACAGCAACAATTACCGTAAAGACTTCTAATGGAAAAACTGCAACTTGTACGATTACAGTACCGTCTCGCCCCATTACTAGTGTTACCCTAAATAAAACAAACACAAGTATACAAAAAGGATCTACAACTACTTTGACTGCAACGATTAATCCAAGTAATACGACGGATAGCAAAACACTTAGTTGGACGTCGAGCAATACTGGTGTTGCAACCATAGATAGTACGGGAAAAATCACCGCAAAAACGATTGGTACGACGACGATTACAGTAAAAACATCGAATGGAAAAACGGCAACATGTACAGTAAAAGTCGTTGAAAAAATCCCAAATGTTTCTTATCGAACTCATGTTGAGGATTACGGATGGCAAAATTATGTAAAAAATGGTGCGATGAGTGGAACAGAAGGAGAAGCAAAACGCTTAGAAGGAATCAATATTAAACTAGAAAATCTTCCATATAGTGGAGGAGTGCAATATCGTACGCATATTGAAGACTATGGATGGGAAGAAAGTTGGAAAACAAACGGCGCCATGAGCGGAACGAGCGGGGAAGCAAAACGTTTGGAAGCTATTCAAATTCAACTAACTGGTGAGATGGCAAAAGAATATGACATTTATTATCGTGTCCACGCCGAAAATGTTGGTTGGTTAGATTGGGCAAAGAATGGAGCAAAAGCTGGAACCGCAGGATATGCTTATCGTCTAGAAGGAATCGAAATCGTATTGGTTGAAAAAGGTGGAAAAGCGCCAGGAGTAACGAGTAGACCGTATGTGCAAAGATACGTGCATTATCAGACGCATGTAGAAGACTACGGATGGCAAGGATATAAATACGATGGAGAAATGAGTGGAACAAGTGGAGAAGCAAAACGCCTCGAAGGAGTTCGAATCTATTTAGATAATCCAGAATATAGCGGAAATATCGAATATCGTACGCACATTGAAGATTATGGATGGGAAAGTAGCTTCAAGAAAAATGGAGAGATGAGCGGAACGAGCGGAGAAGCAAAACGCTTGGAAGCAATCGAAATAAAACTAACTGGAGAAATGGCAAAATATTATGATGTTTATTATCGTGTTCATGCCGAGAACTTTGGATGGTTAGGATGGGCAAAAAATGGAGCAAAAGCTGGAACTGCAGGATACGCTTATCGTCTTGAAGGACTTGAAGTGGTTCTTGTTAAAAAAGGTGGAGCTGCTCCCGGTTCTACATCGAATGCTTATTTTGAAAAGTAGCAAAAAATAAAAAGGCACTTTTGGGTGCTTTTTTACTCTTTTAAAAGGAAAGAAAGCATGATACACTATAAGTATCAAATAAAAAAGAAATAGAGGTAGTATATGAAAAAGAAAATAGCAGTGTTAATTCCTTGTTATAATGAAGCAAAAACAATAGAGAAAGTGGTAAAAGATTATAAAAAAGTTCTTCCAGAATCCGATATTTATGTTTATGATAATAATTCTACAGACGGAACCGATGAAATTGCCAAAAAAGCGGGAGCTATTGTTCGTTATGAATATCGTCAAGGAAAGGGAAATGTGATTCGGACGATGTTTCGTGAAATTGATGCAGACTGTTACTTAATGATCGATGGGGATGATACCTATCCAGCAGAAAATGCAAAAGAAATGTGTGAGCAAGTACTATGCGGAAAGGCGGATATGGTGATTGGAGATCGTTTATCTAGTACCTATTTTACAGAGAATAAAAGGCCATTTCACAACTTTGGAAATAAAATTGTCCGGTTTCTGATTAATAAATTGTTTAAAAATAATGTCAAAGATATCATGACAGGATATCGAGCTTTCAGTTATGAATTTGCAAAAGGCTTCCCAGTGTTATCCAAAGGATTTGAAATTGAAACTGAAATGACGATTCATGCAGTAGATAAGAATTTCAAATTAGTGGAAATTCCTGTTAATTATCGCGATCGACCAGACGGAAGTGTTTCTAAGTTAAATACATATAGTGATGGTTTAAGAGTATTAAAAATGATTGCTACTTTATTTAAAGAGTATAAACCATTTTGGTTTTTTGGAATGTTTTCTTTTTTCTTTTTACTTCTTTCTTGTATTATGGGGTTTCCAGTAGTAATAGAATACTTTCAAATAGGACTAGTTCCTCGGTTCCCCACTTTAATTGTATCTGGAATTTTCCTCGTCCTTTCTATTTTATTGTGGATTGCTGGAATTATCCTTGAAGTAATTGCTAAGAAACATAAGCAGTTATATGAATTATATTTAAACACGTTAAAAATGAAAGAGGACCAATCCTCTAGAAGTTCCAAGTAAGAAGATTCTCTCAGCTAGAATCTTCTTCAGGATAAAAACATGAAAAAAATTTAGAACAGTTAAAATATCTTTATAATATAAGGATTTTAGCTGTTTTAAAATGAAAAAATTTAATGAGCAAGAATGTTAAAAAATCTAAGTATCTCTGTTTCAAAAGATAGTGATAATCGAAATCTTATTAGTCTTAAACTACGATTATAAATTCTTTTTACATCATTAAGAAAAGCTAAACTTAATTTTTTTAATATCTGTAAATTAAAAAGTGCATTTTTATCCATAGTAGAATTCTCGTCTTGTTTAAAAGTAAAATCCAAATGCCAATGTAATTTATTTTCTACACTCCAATGCTGTCTAATGGCATTAGAAAAGGTTTCAATATCTAAATACAAACTAGAAATATAATATCTGAATTCTGTAGTTTTTTGTCCGTGCTTTTCGATTGTTTTCTTTACTAACCCAAACGTTTTTATGCCTTTCCAACTCTTTAAATCATGATACCAAGAAACATCTTCTGTTTGAAAATATTCATAGGTAATAATAGAAGAGTGAGATTTCTCAGTATCTTTAAAATAACCATTGCCAATGCCACCAGCTCTAATAATTTCTAGTTGTTTATCATTAAAATATAGTACTAGATCGTTATAGAAATTTTCTTGATTCAACTTGATAGGAACAACATAGTCTCCTTTTAATTTTATTACTTTTTCAACATTACTCTTTTGAGTGTTTAAAGCATCCCAAGTAATAATGTTTCCTTTTACTTGGATTCTATCTAATAATTTAGGAATAGTTGGTATTTCATTTGTTTTATCATTAATTTGTTCACTAGCCATACATAGTCCCAAATGATTGGAATAAACATTTAAAACATTCAAAGCTTTTACTTTATTTCTTATATCACTTTCACATCTTTTGCTACCATTGTCTGTTTTCCCATCAATATTCATAATATCTCTTTCGCTAGAAAATAATTTCAGAACATCTTGAGCAAACAAAACACATATATTTTCTAACTCTTCTGGTTTAATAATGGAGAAGACTCTCTTGTAGGTAATGGCCGAAGGAATACCTCCAGTGAGAAGTAAAAAGTTTTTCAACCAACTTTTTTTGGCAATGGCAAATTCTCTTATTTCTTCCCAATCATTACAATTACCTAATATGGCTAAAAAGCTGACAATGATAATGTCCCATATTTTGTATTTCACTTTGCCTTTTTGACGGGAATCAGATAATGCTTTTACTTTTTCTTTAAATTGTTTTAAAGCATCATAGTTTAATTCTTCTAGGCTTACCTCATATTTTTTTAATAATTTTTCGGTAATTTCTGTTTTGGTTAAATTCTTCTTTTTCATAATCACACACCCAATCTTATTTTACATGTACTTTACGAAAAAAGCAGCAAAAAATGAGTGGTTTAAGACAAAAAGATATCTCTTGTTGCTTGCTATATCTAGATGTCAATACTTTTTCTCCATTTCTTTCATGTTTTTATCCTGAATCTTCTTTAGTTTTTCTTGTAATTTCGGCGCTTTTCCCCTATAATAAAAATAGGTGATAAAAATGAAGAAGGTGACGATCTTTTCTCTTCATCTTGGATTTGGTGGATTAGAAAAAAGTGTTGTAGCGCTAGCCAATGCTATCTGCAGCCATTACCAAGTAGAAATTGTATCCACTTATAAACTTTATGAAGAATCTGCTTTTCATGTAGATTCCAGAATTCAAGTTACTTATTTAATCGACGAAGTTAAGCCAAATGGAGAAGAATGGAAAAACGCACTTCGTAACAAACGCCCCCTTTCTTTTATCAAAGAAAGTTATAAAGCGGTATATTGTTTATTTCTTCGTAAACAAAGAACAATACGAGCAATGAAAGAAGTCGATGCCGATATTGCTATTTCTACACGATGTTTATTCAATGGCTGGTTAGGTCGTTACGTAAGAAAGGGTACCAAAAAGATTGCCTGGGAACATAATCATCATCATGGAAATGTAAAATATGTCAAAAAAGTCGTCGATTCTTGTAAGAACATCGATCAATTGGTACTAGTTTCCGATTCGCTTCGTAATTTTTATAAGAAAGAAATGAAAAAAGCCAATTATAAATGTCATTGTGTAACAATTCCGAATATCTTAGATTATTTGCCAGAACACGTTTCTCCATTAACCGAAAATAGAATCATTTCGATTGGAAGATTTTCTAGAGAAAAAGGCTTTCCAGATTTAATCGATGTATTTCAAAAAGTTTATGAGAAAAATCCGAAACTTCGCTTAGATTTAATCGGGGATGGTGCTCAAAAAAATATGGTTGTGGATAAAATCTATCAGTATCATTTAGAAAATGTTGTTACTGTACACGGATTTTTGACCAAAGATAAAATTAACTCCCTTCTTGCCAAATCTAGTCTTTATCTAATGACAAGTTATACCGAATCTTTCGGAATCGTTTTAATTGAAGCGATGAGCTTTGGAATTCCGTGCATTGCTTTTTCTAGTGCGGAAGGAGCGTGTGAACTAATTCAAGATGGAGAAAATGGATATTTGATCAACGATCGTAGTATAGATGAGATGGCTGAGAAAGTATTAAAGTTGATGAAAGATTATAATAAGCGTCGTGAATTAGGAAAAAATGCCAGAAAAACAAGTGAACACTATACGGTAGATATTGTGAAAGAAATGTGGTTAAAACTATTAAAGTAGAGGATCGTTTATGAAAAGAGTACTATTTATTTCCAGTTGTGGAGGACACCTTACAGAATTATTAGAATTAAAAGAGATGTTTTCTCATTATGATTATCAGATTGTAACGGAAAAAACAAAAAGTAATCAGAATTTAAAAGAAAAATATCCGGGTAGAGTTCATTTCTTAATTTATGGAACCAAACATCATCCTATATCGTATCCTTTTAAATTATTAGCAAATTGTTTTATTTCCTTATTTTACTTTTTCAAGTATCGCCCACAATTTATTGTAACAACGGGAGCTCATACGGCTGGACCAATGTGTTGTATCGCCAAACTTTTTCGGCGAAAAGTAATTTATATTGAAACATTTGCCAATGCTCATAGCAAATCGGTAACAGGGAAATTACTTTATCATATTGCCGATTTATTTATCGTTCAGTGGAAAAGTATGTTAGAAGTGTATCCGAAAGCAACGTATGGGGGGTGGATATTTTGATATTTGTAACCTTAGGAACCCAGGATAAAAGTTTTGAACGATTACTAGAATTGTTAGAAAAAGAAATTAAGAAAAAGAAAATAACCCAAGAGGTCGTTGTGCAAGCTGGTTGTACGAAATTTTCTTCTCAATATATGCAGGTTTTAGACTATGTACCCGAAGATCAGTTTGAAAAATATATTGAAGATTGTAGTTTTTTAATCACACATGGAGGAGTCGGCAGCATCTTCACAGGATTAAAACACCATAAAAAAATTTTGGTGATGCCACGCCTAGCCAAATACAAAGAACATCATAATGATCATCAATTAGAAATTACGGAGGAGTTTACCAAAGAAGGATACATATTATCTTTTCAAGATGAAAAAAGCTTTGAAAAGGCACTAAAAGAATTACCCCGATTTTCTCCGAGGCAATATAAGAGTAATACCCCCAATATGATTCGTTTAATTGAGAATTTTATCGAAGGAAGGAAGTAGTAAAGTGAAAAAAGTATCAATTGTTGTACCATGTTACAACGAAGAAGAATCATTACCTATTTTCTATGATGAAGTAGAAAAGATCACAAA
>CALVKE010000037.1 GCA_944332535.1 uncultured Bacilli bacterium | reverse complement strand
CTCCAATTCCGGTAATAAAATCAGTACAGTTATTGATTGCTACTTGCTTTTCTTCTCCAGTATAAGAAGGATTTCCATATTTTCCATATTTACTTTGCGAAAGATAAGCAGCAATACCCCATTCGGTTTTTTTCGCCATATGTATGTCCATAGTTCCATTTCCTATTACATCGAATCCGTACTTGTTTGCGTTAGTACTATTTTGCATAGCGCGGGAAGCATAAAAGAGGCTAGATACTGTTTGATTCCTTAAAGAGGAAAGATTCGGTTTAATACTAATGTCCGCTGTCGTACAATTTTCATCGGTACATGCTGCACTCATACTTCCCGTTGTTTCAAATTTTCCCATCCAAAGACCAGATAGCTCTTCTTCTCCAAACTTGAATCCTTCCGGTATTTTATAAGTAGAGGAAGCCGATGGGGCGGTTTGAGAAGAGGCTATAAAATTAACTTTAATTTCTCCGGGTTGTTCTTGGGTTCCACCAGCATATTGATCCCCCAAATTCGTATATTGATATTCATATCTTGAAATCCATACCCACATCGTATTAATATCATCCATTGAAATAGGGGTTCCGGCTGGTGCACTCATATAGTTAGAACGACTTGCCTCGGTTACCGTTACCGCATTCGCCCAGTTTTGCGTATCATAATTATACCATTTTCCCTTAACATCTGCTTTTTTCCAAGTTTTTTCACATTCGTCGTAAACAACCGGGATCATTCCAGAAGTTAATACTGGAGCATTGGCACCACTTTGATCTGTTCCATTTTCTACTAGAATACAAGAGTTTGTTACTTCCTGTGTTGCGTCGACATCAATTCGATAACTCAAACTCTTTCCGGAAATGGCACTATTATCCGTTACCCCATCTCGAATCCATAAGCGAAGAGTATAATTAATTGTTTGTTCTCCAGAAATAATTCCAGAATCAATAACTCCATCCGACAAGCTAGAAAGTAAGGCTGGACTTCCGGATCCTTCTTTTGTTAAATAATACTTCACATCACTCGGTGATAACTTATCAGTGTTCGTTGTAATGTCTACTAACTTGATCGTGTAGTTCATATTACTAGTTCCATTATTTACTAATCGAAACGTAAAAGCTTCTTGTAGTTTTCCTACTTCATCATACATAGGAAGAGCGTTCTCAATAGTTAAGTTGTTCTCATCCTCTTCTAACACTAAACTCAAGTCTCCGGCAGTTATTACTTGCCTTTTCGTCCCTGACAATGTCACATTAATAAACGCATACGTTGCACTTAAAAATATTACAAAAATACTCGTGGTAAATACGGCAATCTTTGCAACTTGCTTCGTCTTGGCCTTTTCCATCTCGCGCCTCCGTTCGTACCTCGCCTATTTTTTATTATTATTATAAAAGAAAAAACCTTAAAAAAACAATATCATTTCCCTAACAAAATCTCCTCAAGTAAAAAGCCTATCTTTCTACATCTGAAAAATAGGCTTTTATTTATTTTCCTCCAGATACTTGATAAGAGTCCGTCACAATAAAGAAAACATCTTTATCAATCATTCGTACTCCTTCTTTTAATTTAAAGTAATCTTTACTCGGAATTACTGTCATTAATAACTTTTTCTTTTGAAAGCGATAACCACCTTCTGCTTCTAATTCCGTCGTACCATGTTTCAAGGTATTCATAATATAATCTTTTACTTCTTTTTCTTTGCTCGTCATCATGAATACACTTTTATTTTTCGAAATTCCAATTAAAACACGATCGGTTACTATACTATTAATATAAAGAATGATCGCCGCATACATTACCATATTCCATCCAAACAAGAATCCTCCTGACAAGACGATGATCATGTTTATGATAAAACTACTAGTACTGATTGAGATTCTTTGATATTTATATAGAATTTGACTTAAAATAGAAAATCCTCCATTATTAAAGCCATTTTTATAGGTTAGTCCGTTGGTAATTCCAGCAACAACTCCAATAATAATAGAAACTAGTAACATATCTGTTGTATCTACAAATACGACATCTGGCCAGTGACTTGTTATATTGACAAAATACGGATATACAAATGTGGCAATTAGAGCTCCTCCGGTTGCTTCCCATCCTAATAAGAAAAGGCTTAGTACTAAAAACACACAGGAAATCACTAAAATGACCAAGGAAGGATCCCATCCGAATAAATATTCTGTAATAATGGCAACACCGGAGGTTCCTCCAGTTACTAAATGCGAAGAACGTTGAAAAAAGTTAAAAAGAAGGGCGGAGGCAAAAAGAGAGCAGCAAAGAATAAAAACTCTACGTACTAAATGTTTGACAGAAATTGTTTTTAATACATTCGTAATATTTGGTACCATTTTACTCACCACCAAACACTTCATAAGCATCGGTTACGACGAAAAAGGCTTTGCTATCAATTTCATGAATTCCTTCTTTTAGTTTAAAATATTCTTTGGTCGGTACAACGCATAATAAAACATTTTGTTTTTCTTTTGTAAATCCTCCTCTAGCATCTAAAATGGTAACCCCATGATTTAAATAATTTAATACATAATCTCGTACTTTGGTAGACTCTTCTGTAATAATATAAAAGGCCTTAGAATCAGAAATTCCTAGTAATACTTTATCGGTTAACATTCCAATAATATAAATGGTGATAATGGCATACATTAATTTATTTACACCAAATACAAATACGCCACTTAATACGATTAAACCATCTGACATGAGCATTGCGTTTCCCATGCTGGTATGAAAATATTTCGAGATGATCTGATTGATAATATCCGTTCCACCAGTTGTAAAACCAGCTTTAAATACAAGCCCAACCCCTAAACCATAGAGCACTCCTCCGAAAATCGCCACCAATAACATTTCCGTCTCTCCTAAAGAAATGACGGATTGGATATTACTTGTAAGATTTACGAATATCGGAAAAAGAAAAGATCCTACCGCACTGGCACTCGTTGCTTCTTTTCCTAAAAAGATATAGCTAACTATTAATAAAAGTCCAGATACAATCAAAATGAAGATTGAAGGATTGATGCCAAAAATCTGTTTTACAATGATAGAGATACCACTGACTCCTCCAAATACGATATTATTTGGTAATAAAAATAGGTTAAAAGCGATGGATGCAATAAATAAACCCACAATTAATTGAATATATCTACGAAGACGGTATTTTTTATAAATTTGTTTTAATATATTATCTCCTAACCCCTTTTTCTTGAAAAACATATTATTTTCCTCCTTTTAGATACCCTTCAATAAATAGATTAATGTCTCCATCTAATACTTTTTGAACGTTGCTGGTTTCTATATTCGTTCGATGATCTTTTACCATCGAATAAGGATGCATAACATAACTACGGATTTGAGAACCAAATTCAATATTTTGATAGGTTCCTTGAATGGATGCTAACTCTTGATTCTTTTTTTCGATCTCTAATAAATATAATTTGTTTTTTAATATTTTCATTGCTTGTTCTTTATTTTGAATTTGACTTCTCTCATTTTGGCATGTTACTACGATTTTCGTTGGGATATGGGTAATACGAACAGCAGAATCGGTCGTATTTACTCCTTGTCCACCACATCCACTGCTTCGATATACATCAATTCTTAGATCTTGCTCTTTTATTTCGATTTCTACTTTATCGCTAAATTCCGGAATAATATCAACGGAGGCAAAAGAGGTATGACGTTTGTTCGCGGCATCAAAGGGAGAAAGACGAACCAGGCGATGCACACCCTTTTCTCCTTTTAAATAGCCATAAGCATAGTTTCCCGTTACTTTTAAAGAGGCACTTTTGATTCCTACTTCTTCTCCTGGTTGGTAGTCGAGCACTTCATATTTATAGTTTTCCTTTTCTAAGTATCTAATATACATACGATATAACATATTTGTCCAATCGCAAGCTTCGGTTCCTCCAGCTCCTGCGTGAAGTTCTAAAAAGCAATTATTTTTATCGTATGGTCCATTTAGCAATAAAAGTATCGACAATTCTTCTAACTCTTGTTGATAAGTAGAAAGCGCGCGTGTTAATTCTTCTAGCTCTTGTTGATTTTCTTCTTCTAAGATTTCTATTAATTCTAAGTTACTGTCCACATTTTCTTTTAATTGCTTGATGTCGATCGTTAGTTTGGTCAATTCATTATTTTCTTTAATGGTGGCTTCCGCTTTATCTTTTTCGTTCCAAAAGTTGGGGTCATTCATCACTTTTTTCAATTCTTCTAACTGTTTCAGTTTTTCATCGATGTCAAAGTGACCTCCATAAATCTAATATTTCGTTTTGTAATTTTTGATATTCTTTTTTTAATTCTTTTTTCTCCATACTATACCTTCTTTCTATTTATTCTTATTATACCATACTTTTCTTGGTTTTCTATCCTTTTCTTACCTTGATGATATCCTCTTCCGTTACATGTCCAATCAAAAGAGAAGAGTGAGGATCGTGGCATTTGCTCCTGTTTTGTACTTGTTTTTCATCGTAGTTGGCATAACAATATCGACAATAATGTTGGCAAGTATTATATTGCCCAATATCTACCAGTTCCACACAATTACACATCTTCCCTCGAGCCCGCCACTTTTTAAACTTTTTACCAGTTAGTTGAAAAGCAAGATCTTGCGACAAGCAATCTTGTCGTAAAAATCCATACTCTTCTCCATTTTTTTCTTCGCAACAAGTTTGAATTGTCATCTGATGTTGCCTGGCAATTTTCACAAAAGAGGAAGCAAGATCCTGATAATCTTCTTTCCGAAAAGGCCATGCTTTTAAAATAGATTTGTTTTTTCTCACATTTTGATAATCATCTAGAAAAGAAACAATGATATGTGTTGTTGCGCCTTCTAATAATTTACAAAGTTTCGAGAAGGCTTTTTTGTGATAGGAAAGGGGATAATCCTCACTTAAAAAGATAGGATCGTATCTTACATAAACTAGATCTTTTCCGATAATTTTAGCAACTTCATGAATACTAGCAATTATTTTTTTCTTATCTTCTACCTTTGGTTCTATTTCTTTCTTATAGGGAGTAAGCGTCACATGAAATAAAATTGGCTGGGTAATTTTATCTAAATATTTTAATATCGGAATCGGGTTTTTCGTACAAAACAAGAGAAGATCTACATCCTTCCAATAAATACGGCTTACTAATTGAGGATAAAAAGGATTACGAACGTCTACATATTCTTCTTGATAACGGTTCCAAAACCATTCACTATAGAAAGCGCAAATATCCGTTCTTCCACTAATCATTAAAACCATTCGATTTTGACCCTTCTTTTAAAGCAAGTTCCACTCCAATTGGACAATGGTCACTTCCATAAACATCAGAATAAATCATGGTGTTGGTCACAGCATCAATAAACCGGTTAGAAACTAAAAAGTAGTCAATCCTCCAACCGATATTTCTACCTCTTGCATTCCCAATATAACTCCACCAAGTATAAGCATCTCTTTTATCTGGATGATAATAACGATACGTATCAGTAAATCCAGCTTCTAAAAGTAAACCGAATTTTTCTCGCTCTTCATCAGTAAATCCTGCATTTCCACGATTAGCTTTGGCATTTTTAATGTCCATTTCCGTATGAGCAACATTAAAGTCTCCACATATCACCACTGGCTTTTTCGCATCTAACTTTTTAAGATAACTTTTTAACTCTTCTTCCCAATTCATACGATCTGCTAAACGTTCAAGCGTTCTTTTTACATTTGGAACATAAACAGTTACTAAATAAAATTTTGGATATTCTAAAGTAATACATCTTCCTTCTTCATCATAGCTTTCCACTCCGATTCCAAAGCGAACGTCTAGTGGTTTTTCTTTGCTATAGATTAGTGTACCGGAATATCCTTTTCTCTTGGCAGGGAATAAATATTCTTCGTATCCTTCTGGATGAAAATCATATTGGTCTTTTTCAGCTTTTACTTCTTGTAAGCAAAATATATCTGGGCACTCTTCTTCAAAAAAGGACGCAAATCCCTTCTTTAAGCAGGCACGAAATCCTGCAACATTCCAAGATATTATTTTCATGAGTTATTCTCCTTTCTCTCTACTTCTTTCTGAAATGGTTTAAATGCAGTGGGAATTGCATAATGTTTTTCTAAGTCTTCTTTTGTTAACCATTGATAACTGTTATTGGGGTAGTTTGAAATTTCTATGAAATAAGAAATCATATTCCATCTTTTATGGCTAAATACATGTGTATAAGATGGCCCCTTTTCAATTTTAGATAGAACATAACCCTGCTCCTTCCAAAATGACTCGGCTTCTTTTTTATTTTGATGCCCTTCTTGGTTGGGAAATTCCCACAAGTTATGCAAAAGAGCATCTTCTTCCCGTTTTCGAATGGCCACTTTTCCTTGATAAATTAATAGATATACTGTTCGTTTTTCTTCCTTTGTACTTTTCTTCTTTTCACGTATCGGAAGATGGGAACACGTTCCTTTTTGATAGGATAGACACTTCTTTTGAAGAGGACAGTTTGCGCACTTTGGCTCGCCGTTAGGAAGACAAATCGTTTCTCCAAGTTCCATCATTGCTTGATTAAATTCCCCGGCTTCTTGCGGTAAGTGCTCTTGGATGGTATTGCGAATCTCCTTTTTTACCTTGCTATCTTCTATGTTACGGAAATCATTGTGTACTCTTGCAAATACGCGAAGAACATTTCCGTCCACTGCCGCTTCTTTTTTATTAAAACAAATAGAAGAAATGGCACTTGCTGTATATTCTCCAACTCCCGGTAAGCTTAAAATTTCCGACATCGTTTGGGGAAACGCACTATGATATTCTTCCATCACTATTTTAGCTGCCTTCTGAAGATTTCGCACACGATTATAGTACCCTAATCCTTCCCATAGCTTCAGTAACTTTTCTTCAGGACAATAGGCTAAGTCCGTAATCGTAGGTAATTCTTCCATAAAATGACGGTAATAAGGAAGCACTGCTTCGATCCTTGTTTGCTGCAACATAATTTCGGATACCCAGACGTGATAAGGTTCTTTATCGCTACGCCACGGTAAATTACGTTTTTCTTTTTGATACCATTTTAATAATTCTTCCTGTACTTCTATCATTTTTTCACCTGGCTTTTATTATACCTTAAATTTTACAGATTGAAAAGAATTCATCATAGAAAAAGAGACTATTCTTAGTCCCTATCTACCTCGTAACGTATCACGTCTCCAGATATCGCATTAATTTCATAATCATACTCTAGTCGATCTACGAAAAATTCTACCTCGTAAACTGGAATATTATTTTCTACATCAAATTCTACTCTTTGCCAGATTACATCACTCACATTTGCGTGGTTTAATGCAATTTCTTTGGCTTTTTCGATTCCGATATAGTCCGTTGAAGAATTGGCATTTCCTCCATTTACTCTTTGCGTTTGGTCTAATTTTACAATTTGCTTCGTGTGAGCATTTACATTAGCTTCATACTCCACTGTATCTGTTGAAAACTCTAATTCGTATACTAAAGTTCCATTTTCTAAATCCAACTTACTCTTCGTAAAATTAACCGCATCTTCTGTTAATTGAAGATAATCTAGTACAACTGTTTTAGCTTCTTCCACTGAAATAGTATTTTCACTTGGTAGATCGTCCACCGAAACCCCTTTTCGAATATCCTTTTCAAGTTTTAGAATCGTTCCGTTTACTAAATCAATTTCCACATCGTATTCGTACTGATCATCATAAAACTCTATTTCGTAGGTGTTATCTTTCGAGTCGCGATCTGTAGAAGTAATTGTAATATCTGCTTTCTTTGTTCCTGTCCGCTCTAGAATAATATTTAATGCAGCGTCTTCACTAATTGTTGCTTCTTGCTTTGTATTATTTACTAGCAAAAAGATAAGAAGACCCAATAAAAATACAGAAATAATGGTTACCACAATCGTATAGATTCTTTGCCTTTTCATAGTTCACCTCAAATTAAATTATAGTATAAAGAGGCATAAAATTCAATAGTTATTCTTGGACTTTCGTAGAATCGTTAATTTTTATTTGGAATTCCGTTTTATGGCAAAAAGCTGAAATAAGTTTGAATATAGTACAATAAAATGTAAAAATCAAGGGCGAACGACAAGTGAGTTTATAAAACCCTTGATTTTTACAT
>CALVKE010000036.1 GCA_944332535.1 uncultured Bacilli bacterium | reverse complement strand
TATGAGGAAAAAAATACTATCTCTCTTCCTCTATAGATTATCTATTAATTACTCTCTAGACGAAATGCAATGTTATTGTCTACGACTCCAGAATAAAATAATACTTTGTATTGGTCTTGTGTCTCTGTTACGTTAAATGTCACTGTTAATTTCTTCGTTTCACTTGGTTCTAAGGTAACAGATGAGTCTTCGTTAGCAGAAATCATTTGATCTTGTTGTACAAGCCGAAATGCATTCGACGGTTCGACTGTTACTTGTTGGTTACTTTGATTAGTTAGTGTATAGTTAACTTCTAAAATATTGTCTGTTTTTTCAAAATCGTTACATTCTATTTGATAAGAATCAATAAATGCTTCCTCATTTACTTTATATTCTGTTTGTGGTGCTTTATTTTCTAGACCACATCCTGTTGAAAGGATTAATACTAAACATCCAATAATTGCAATCTTTTTCATCTTTCGTTCCCCTCTCCTACTCTATTTTTATTATACTATGAAATGAAGATAAAATCAAATTACAAATTTTAAAAAACTTGTATATTTTTTTACTGTTTGACTCATGATATAAATGAGGTGAAAAGATGAAAGAAAGAAATCAAAAGATAAAATGTGAGGTAGAGTCTTGCAAATACCAAAATGAAGGTGATGATGGTTGTTGCGATTTAGAGCAAATTCAAGTCGGATGTGATTGTGGAGCGAAAAAAGTGACAACAGAAAAGGGTGCCATCTGCAAAAGCTTTGAATGTGATGACTGTAAAGTAGAAAAATAAAGAAAAAGGAATCCTAAGAGATAATTTAGGTTCCTTTTTTAATTTAATTGATCTAGAAAACTTGTTCCAATTTCTGGGGGTTCTATCTCAAAATTATCCGCAATGGTTGCTGCAATATCGGCCATACTTTCTAAAATAGGAAGACGTTTTGGTTCTTTGAAGGAACGACTAAACAAGATGACTGGAACATTTTCTCTGGTATGACGATTACTTTCCATGGTTGGATCACAACCGTGATCTGCGGTAAAGATTAATAGATCGTCATTATTTAATTTATTAAACATAATTGCGACTTCTACATCCAATTCTTCAATTGCTTTTGCATAGCCTTCTACGTCTTTTTTATGAGCAAAATCACTATCAAAATCCGATAGATTAATAAATGCTAAGCCTTGGAAATTTTTCGTCATGACATCAGTAAACTTATTCAAACCATCTAAATTAGATCTTGTCTTGATCACTTTACTTACTCCTCGTCCATTAAAGCAATCGGCGACTTTTCCAAAACAAATGGTGCTGTATTTATTTTCCATTAGTGTATCTAATAATCCTTTTTTAGGAGGGTCTAAAGCAAATTCTTTACTCTCTTTGGTAAAGCGATAAGATCCGTTTTTCCCAACAAATGGTTTGGCTACTACTCTTCCTACTTTCCATTCTTCTTTCGTTGTAATTTCACGAATTACTTGACAAATTTCATGAAGTTTTTCAACCGGAATAGAATCTTCATGAGCAGCCACCTTTAAATTGGATCCGTTGGAAGTATAAATAAGTAGGGCATCGTATTCTATTTGCTTGTCCCCTAGCCTTTCAAGTACGGTTTCCCCATCCGCTACTAAATTTCCGATTATTCTTTTTCTAGTAACTGTTGCAATAGTTTCCAATAACTCTCTTGGAAAAGCATTCTCTGTAAAGTTTTGAAATGGTACTTCGTTTTGGATTCCCATTAATTCATAATGACCATCTAAACTATCATTTCCAGGATTTGTTGGTCTTGCAATTGTATAATACGCCTCACTCGGAGCATCGGTCATAGATATCGTATTTAGGAATCCTAACTTTTTCAAATTCGGAATGAATAAGGGATATTGTTCGGCGATATGACCTAATGTATTCGCTCCTTGATCTCCATATTTATCCGCATCAATTGCTTCCCCCACTCCCAAAGAATCTAAAACAACTAAAAATACACGTTTAAATTTCATAATGTTTCCTCCTTTTTTCGTGGATGATAATTTCTATAATCTTCGGCAACTTTTTGATTGGTAATATGAGTATAAATTCTTGTCGTAGAAATATCAGAATGTCCTAATAATTCTTGTACTACTCTTAAATCTGCTCCGTGCTCGATCATGTGAGTAGCAAAACTATGTCTTAAGGTATGTGGGGTTACTTTTTTAGAAATTTGTTTTTCTTGTAGAATTTGTTGTAAATTTTTAAAAAATCCAACTCTACTTAACTTAGTACCACGAGAGTTTAAAAAGAGATAGGGACTTCTTTTTTTATCTAGTTGATTTCGTTTTTCAAAATAGTTTTTTAAACTTTCCATGGCGATATCTCCAATGGGAACGATTCGCTCTTTTTTTCCCTTTCCAAGGACGCGAATAGTACAACTTTCGAAGCTAATTTGATCAAAAGTCAAGGCAAGTGCTTCACTAATACGAAGACCTGTTGCATAAAGTAGTTCTAAAATAGCCTTATTACGAAAGTCGTAAACTGTCTCTTGCTTGATATCTAAGAGTTGATCTACTTCTTCTACACTTAAAGTATCTGGCAATGTTTTTTCTATTTTAGGACTTTTTAAATCATTGGTAATATCGCACTTGGTGATCCCTGCTTGAAGAGCAAAGTGATGAAAGCTACGAATCGTTGTAATTCGATGGGCTACGCTTTTTTTCGTTAAATAACCACACTTTTTTAAATATTCTTGGACATCCTTTCTGGTAACTTCAGCTATATTTTTAATATTTCTTTGTAACAGAAAGGTAAGATAGCTATTTAATTCGTAGTGATAAGAATCGATGGTTGCTTTACTTAAATGCCGATCAATCGCTAAATAAGAAAGAAACGCATCCATCTCTTCTTCAATTGGATATGGTGCACGATTACTTTTCAAAATCTCCCCTTCTCTCTTAAAATATTATAACATAAAGTAGCAAATTTGGCCAATTTTTGATAGAATATTATCTAGGTGATGAAGTATGGCAACTCTTCTTGCTCGTAAGATGGCACCTCGCGGAATCGACGAGGTAATCGGTCAGAAAGAGCTTTTAGGAGAAGGAAAGATCCTTCGTAATTTAGTAGAAAACAAAAAATTATTTTCGATGATTTTGTATGGAAAACCTGGAATTGGAAAAACCTCCATTGCCCAAGCAATCGTTAATGATTTAGGCCTTCGCTATCGGTTTTTAAATGCTGTTAGTAATACTAAAAAAGATTTGGATATCGTCATTGAAGAAGCAAAAATGTATGGAGAAATCATTTTAATCATGGATGAAATTCATCGGTTGAACAAAGATAAACAAGATGTTCTGCTTCCTTGTTTAGAAAGCGGTTTGATTATTCTAATTGGTATGACAACATCGAATCCTTATCATCGAATTAATCCAGCGATAAGAAGTAGATGTCAAATATATGAGTTACAAGAATTAACAGAGGATGAAATAGAAGAAGGAGTTCGTCGTGCGATTAAGCATCCGGATTTAGAAGGAATTGTTATTGGAGAAGAAGAAATCCACTATATAGCCAAATGTGCTAGATCGGATCTTCGCTATGCGTATAATTTATTAGAAGTAGCATTCTATTCTAGCAATGACAAAGTTATTACAATGGATCTTTTAAAAAATGTCGCTGGAAAATCTAATATTCAAGGAGATAAGGACGAAGAAGAACATTATGATTTGCTTTCTGCTTTTCAAAAGTCGATTCGTGGAAGCGATGTGGATGCGGCTCTTCATTATCTTGCACGTTTAATTGCGATTGGGGATTTGGATAGTATTTACCGCAGAATGAGTGTTATTTGTTACGAAGATATTGGTCTTGCTAATCCAGATATGGGACCTAGAGTCATGGCAGCGATTTCCGCAAGCGAACTTGTGGGGTTGCCTGAGGCTCGTATACCGCTTGGAGAAGTTGTTGTAGAGCTTGCCCTTTCTCCGAAGTCAAATACTGCACACGTTGCCCTAGATAAAGCCTTAGCGGATGTAGAAACGGGACGATGCGGGAAAATTCCAGAAACGATTCGTATTCACTCCCAAATTTATAAGTATCCTCACGATTATCCGAATAATTTTGTAGTACAGCAATATTTACCAGATAATCTACTAAAAAGAAAATATTATATTCCAAAGGATACTTCTCCTAATGAAAGAATGTTAGGACAAATCAAAGAGAGATTGGATCGTTTAAAGGAGGGGAAAAAATAATGGGTAAAATATTTTGTATCATGGGAAAGACGGCTTCTGGAAAAGATACTATTTTTCAAAAGTTAGTAGGATATCACGATTTAAAACCTATTGTTTTATTTACGACTCGTCCGAAAAGAGAACAAGAAATAAATGGACGGGAGTATCATTTTATTCCTTTAGAGCAATTATCAGCTTTAGAACAAGAAGGAAAAGTGATCGAAAAGCGAGTGTATCATACGGTAAAGGGAGATTGGTATTACGCGACAATTGATGAAGAAAATGCGATTGATCTAGAGCATAACAACTATATTATCTTAAATACTTTAGAGGGATATCAAAGCTTAGTTCGCTATTATGGAGAAGATGTAGTGGTTCCTATTTACTTATGGATTGATCTTTCTTCTCGTCTTGAACGAGCGCTTTTTAGGGAAGACCAGCAAGTACAACCTAATTATAAAGAACTTTGTCGCAGATTTATTTGCGATGAACAAGATTTCAGTGAAGAAAAGCTATACCAGGCAAGTATTTTAGAAGAAGATTGCTATCCTAATGATGATTTAGAGTTATGCCTATTCAAGATTAAAAGGAAAATAGACACGGTTTTAGAAGATACCAAAAGACAGGAAAAAGTGAAAAAGTTAGAGCAAAAAAGCCAAGGATAACATTGCTTCCTTGGTTTTTCTATTATTCGATGCATTCTTTCGTAATTACATTTTTACTGTTTTCTATTTCCATGATAAAAGTACAGCGTTTTTCCATTTTTAAAGGAGTTAATAAGTATACTTTATTTTTTGTTCGAGTAAGTGCTACATAAAACAATCTTCTCTCTTCAGCGTATGGATAATGTTCATGTATGTCTCTTTGCTCAATGAAATCTGTTAAAGCACTTTTACTATATCCCGTTGTTGGAAAGATATCATTCTTTAAATCGAGAATAATGACTTCATCAAATGTAGTTCCCTTTGCACTATGCATGGTCAAAATTTCAATGTTTAAATCTTGATTTTCTAAATAGTATATACTATTGTTTGGACCCTCTTTAAAGCGAGGATCTTTTTTTATTTGCCGAATTGTAGCATTTCTTCTTGTCAAAATGGCAAGCCTTTTTCCTTTTAACGTATCTTTTAAATTATCTAATAGAATACAAAGAGCATCTGTTTCTGTTATAAAAGTATCATTGTATGGAACGATTTCGATTGGATTTTCAAAATGTTTATCAGAAATTAGACTTTTCGGTATCTGTTCTTTATTTTTTAAGATGAACTCTCCAGCGGTATCAATTAATTCTTGACTATTTCGGTAGGTTTTCGTAATCGAATAGGCGTTTGTTGTTGGGAAATATTTTTTAAAGTGATAAAACAATTCAATATTGCTTCCTGCAAAAGTATAAATCGTTTGCCAATCATCCCCTACCGCCACAATTTTAGCACCACAAGCATTGGCAATCTCCTTGGTAAGTAAAAATCTTTTCTTCGAAATATCCTGATATTCATCCACTAACAAATACGAGTACGAAAAGCCGGAAGGATCAGAATTTGTTTTTAGTACTTGATAAGCCTTCATAATCATATCCGAAAAATCAATTGCATTTTCTCGTTTTAATGTATTATTATAATATTGATAAGCTTCTAGTAGAATTTGACTTTCTAAAACTTTATTTTGTCGTTCGATTGGATCTTTAAATTCCTTTTCTAAAAAGTTGTGAAATTCTTGTAAAAATTGTTCTGTAATGAAACTAGTTTCTTTTATTTGATTAATCACATCCAGTAATTTTTTGGTAAATTTAAAAAATTCTGCTTCGGGATATTCATTTATTAATTGTTCAAATAGCTCCGTGTCTGTTCTTCTTTGAAGTTCAAATCCTATTTCTTTTAGCCTTTTTCTTAATTCTAAAAGTATTAATTGGTCATCTTTATTTTCTCGTTCTATCGTAATATAAATATCCTTTTTTTCTTTGAAATGTTCTATCTTTTTTTCTTTTGTTTGATTATAAGAGATAATTTCTTCTTTTGTAAAAAGTCCCATATCATGATACTTTGTCATTCCAAAATATTCCAAATAAACTTCTTTCCCATGGAGAAAGCAAGTAAAGTCTGGCCGATATATTTGATTATTTCCTACTTTTTCAAAATAAGGTCTTTCGTATTTGTAATCAATGGAATAAATGTATAAAAAATTAGCGATTTTAGCTTCCATCTTGGATTTATAATTATTTAAGTCTAACCCCATCGGTTTATCTAGTGATAGTAACACCTCCATTCGTCTTTGAATGTAGGAGTGAATATGATCTTTTTCCTGTTCATATTTTCTTTTTTTATAATCTTCGAAATATTCTTCAAAAGTAGAAAACTTTTCGTAATTTTCTAAAAATCCTTTGGAAAATGTATCTGGAAAAATACGCGTAATTAACTTCATTTTCTCTTTATCCGGAAATAATACTTCTTTTACATAATTCAATATAATTTGTTTTTGATCTTTTTCTTCGTAAATACGATAAATACTAGGGATAAACTGATTGATAAATTGAAGGGCCAATGAGTGGAACGTCATAATATTAGCATCTATCCCGAACACTTGTGTAATTCTATTTCGTAATTCATTGACTGCCTTTTTCGTATAAGATAAAACTACAATTTGTTTTGCATCAATCTTTTTAATATCTACTAAATATTTTACTTTAGCAGCCATTGTGGTAGTTTTGCCGCTTCCTGCTCCAGCAATAATTAAAGAATAGTCATCATCAGAAAGAATGGCACATCTCTGTTCTTCGTCTAAATAAATGTCTTCTCCATATCTTGAAAACAAAGTATCAAAATAGTCTTTGTATTCTATTAACTTTTGTTTTATAAAGTGCTGATTGTAAAGTTCGATATCCGAATAGGAAAGGCTAGAAATCCTTTTCAGATTATGATAAGTGGCGAATGATAATACATTTTTATATTCTTCTAATAAAGAAGTTATGTTTTTGTATTTTTCTATAAGGCGCTCATAGTCGCGTCTTCCGATATAATCTTTTCGAAGTCGGCGAAATTCTAGGAGATATTCTTCCATAAATCTTTTTACTTCTTGTTCCATATACTTCCCTACCCTATTTTATTCTAATATTATTATACCTAAACTTATAAATTTTAGCAAATAAAAAAGTAACCAGTTTGGTTACTTGTCATTTTTGCGAACGAATCGAGAAAAATCAGCGATTTCTTTGGTTTCCATATCGGTACGTGATAGGCGCTCAATCAAATCCTTTTGCTCTCTTGTCAATTTTTTCGGAATCACGATTTTATAAACAACGTACATATCTCCTTTTCTTCTAGAGACTTCACTATTGATTCCTTTTCCTTTGATACGTTCTGTTTTTCCATTTTCTGTTCCGGCATCCACATTTAATTTTAAATTACCATAGAGAGTTGGAATTTCTTTTTTACAACCAAGCAATGCTTCCGTTAAGGTAAGAGGTACTTCCAAATAGATGTCGTCCTCTTCTCGAACAAAGTAATCATGATTTTTTACACTAAATTCGATGTATAAATCTCCATTTGGTCCGCCATTTAATCCAGCTTCCCCTTTTCCGCTAATTCTACGACGCATTCCACTGGCAATTCCTCTTGGTACTTCTACCTCGATTGTTTTTCTTCTTTTTACGCGTCCCGTACCAGAACAAGTCGAACAGTTTTCTCGGAAGGTTTTTCCTTTTCCATTACATTTTGGACAAGTTGTCTTCGTTAAGAAGGAACCTAGGATGGTTCTCTGTTCACTAGTAACCGTTCCGCTTCCGTGACATTTATCACAAGTTTCTTCTCCGTGTCCTCCGCGTCCATCACAATCTGGACAAGTATCCATGCTTGTGACCTCTACATCTTTTTTGCATCCAAAAACGGCTTCCTCAAAAGTTAGACTCATTCGAATTAATGTATCGCTTCCACGTTGGGCACGACTTTTATTCTTTGCCCTCACGCTACCAAAACCAAAACCAGAGAAGATATTATCAAAGATATCTTCGTAGTCTCCGCTAAAATCAAATCCTCCGAAGCCTCCAAATCCTCCAGAGAATCCTCCAGCACCACCAGCTCCGCTTCCTCCGTTAAATGCTGCATGGCCGAACTGATCATATTGGCGCCTTTTGGTCTCATCAGATAACACCGAATAAGCTTCTTGTACTTCCTTGAATTTTTCGGCTGCGTTTTCTTCTTTTGATACATCCGGATGATATTTCTTTGCAAGACGCCGGAATGCACTTTTAATTTCATCCTGAGAAGCATTCTTGCTTACTCCCAGAACCTCATAATAATCTTTTTTATTCATTTACATCACCTTTGTTACATTAAACTTTCAAATTCGTCTATCCAGCTTTCAAACATTTTAGTAGCATTTTCGATGACCTCTTTTTTTCTCATGTCAACACCGGCAAGTAGTAATTCATCAATTGGATCCATAGAGTCTCCGCTTGCTAAGAATTTTAAATATCCCTCGATTGCTCCTGGTTCTTGACTGCGAATTTTTCTGACGATTTCACAGGCGGCAGCAAGCCCCGTTGCATACTGATATACATAAAAATTATAATAAAAATGTGGGATACGCATCCATTCGTAACGGATTTCATTGGTAATTGCTACTGCATCTCCAAAATATTCTTGATTTAATTGGTAATATTTCTCACAAAGCATTTCGCTGGTTAGTACTTGTTCTTGTTCTACTTTTTCGTGCATAAAGCTTTCAAATTCACTAAACATGGTTTGACGGTATAGTGTTGCTTTCATCCCGTCCATCATGTCACTTAGGATTTGCATCTTTTCTTCCTTTGTCTTACTATGTTCTAACATATAGTAATTAAATAACAGTTCATTTACGGTAGATGCTACTTCTGCCACGAATATTTTATACGAAGAGTATTGAGCTAAATTATTCTTATTGGAATAATAACTATGCATCGAATGCCCTAGTTCATGAATTAAGGTTGATACATCCTGATAATCTCCTAAATAATTAAGTAAGATATAAGGAGCTGTATCGTAGGATCCAGAAGAGTATGCTCCTCCCCTTTTTCCTTTGTTTGGATAAATATCGATCCAACGCTCGTTAAAAGCTTTTTGAACGATATTGGTGTAATCTTCTCCGAACACTTTTACTACGTCTAACACTATTTTTTTGGCATCTTCATAGCTGTAATTTGTACTTTTCTTATCTACTAGGTTTAAATACGTATCGTAAAGGGCGTAATCCTCTAACTTGCTAACACGCATTTTTAGTGCAAAATAACGATGAATAACATCCATTTTTTCGTGTACGGTCTGAATTAAGTTATCGTAAACGACCGATGGAACACGACTAGAAAATAAACTTGCTTCTTTGGCAGAAGAAAATCCACGTAATTTTGCCAGTCTTACGTTCTTTAATACTTCTCCTTGAATGGTTTCGGTAAAAGTATCTCGGAATGCTCCATAAGAGTTATGCATCTGCAAGAAGGCATTCTTTCGGACGGAGCGATCCGAGTCCTTGATGAAAAGAGAATAATTAGCATTTGTTAAAGGGGCTTCTTCTCCTTTTACAGAAACACTCCCAAGCGGGATTTCTGAGTTTCTTAAAATTCCTGCAATATTACTAGGAGAGGTCAATATATTGGATAAACTCGAAAGAAGACGCTCTTCTTCCTCCGATAAAATATGCTCTTTTTTTCTAAGAAGACGAGATAAAAGCAAGGAATAATCTTTTAAACTAGGATCTTGCTGGTAAGAGGCGATGACTTCTTCTTTTTCCTTGAGAATTTCCGGAATAAGAAAAGAGGTTTTCGTAGATGCTTCACTCCATAAAAGGTCTATCTTTCCTTTTCTTTCTTGATTTTCATTGTTGGCAATATCCTCGTCTAACTTACGATAGGCATATGTTGCTAACTTTTCTAGTTTTCTAGAAAGAATGGTGTCCATTTCTAATACTTTTTTTAAAGTGTGGGCATCCATCATTACGTGCCCTTTTTCTTTTTCTAGTTTTTCTATTAAGGTTTTTACTTCTTGCATTTCTTGTTGGATCTCTTCTTCATTTTGATAAATCTGAGAAAGATCCCAGGTATTTTCTTCTTTTTGAGCACTTCTTTCGATTACTTTCATAGTTTCTCCTTATACATAGGAGAAAGTCCTAGTCTCCTAGAACTTCTCCTTATTTTTATTTTTCTTCGTAATTTGCTTCTTCTACATCGTCGTTTTTATCGCTTTTCTCATCGCTTTTTTCTTCGGATGCTTTTTCTTGGTTCTCTTTTGCTACTTGTTCATATACTTTTGCAGCAAGAGCCATTGCTTTTTCACTTAATGCATCTTTCTTTTTCTTGATTTCGTCGATATCTCCTTTATCTAAAGCTTCTTGTAATTCTTTACTACATTTTTCCGCTTCTTCTTTATCTTTGCTATCGACTTTATCTCCTAAATCTTTAATAGATTTTTCCGTTTGGAAGATCATTTGTTCTGCTTCGTTTCTAAGATCTGCTTCTTCTTTACGACGTTCATCTTCTTCTTTGTGCTCTTCGGCTTCTTTCTTCATTCTCTCGATTTCTTCATCGCTAAGATTTGTACTTGCTGTAATAGTAATAGATTGTTCTTTGTTGGTTCCTAAATCTTTTGCCGTTACATTAACGATACCGTTCGCATCGATATCGAATTTTACTTCGATTTGTGGTACACCGCGAGGAGCAGCTGGAATTCCAGTTAATTGGAAGTGACCAAGCGTTTTATTGTCCGCAGCCATACTTCTTTCTCCTTGTAGTACATGGATATCTACGGCTGGTTGGTTATCTGCAGCGGTAGAGAAAATTTGAGATTTAGAAGTTGGAATAGTGGTATTTCTCTCGATTAATACGGTCATTACTCCACCAAGGGTTTCTAGTCCTAGAGAAAGTGGTGTTACATCTAGTAATACGATATCGTTTACCTCTCCGGTTAATACTCCACCTTGAATAGCAGCACCCATTGCTACCGCTTCGTCTGGGTTTACTTCATGAGATGGTTTTTGTCCTAATTCTTTTTCTACTAATTCTTGTACCATTGGGATACGAGTAGATCCACCAACTAGGATTACTTTATCAATATCGTTTTTGCTAAGTTTTGCATCTTTCAATGCTTTACGTACTGGGTCTAATGTACTTTGTACTAAGTCGTTGATAAGAGATTCGAATTTTGCACGAGTAAGGCTCATATCCAAATGAAGTGGTCCATCTTCTCCTTGCGAAATGAATGGTGCAGAAATTTGAGTCGTAGTCATTCCACTTAAGTCTTTCTTTGCCTTTTCAGCAATCTCTTTTAAACGTTGCATTGCCATTTTATCTTTGGATAAGTCTACTCCGTTTTCTTTTTTGAATTCGGAAACGATGTAATCCATTAATTTGTTATCGAAGTCATCTCCACCAAGTTTATTATTTCCAGCAGTGGATTTTACTTCGAAAATACCATCTCCAAGTTCCAAAATAGATACGTCGAAAGTTCCTCCACCTAAGTCGTAAACTAGAATGGTTTGACTTTTATCTTGTTTATCAAGTCCAAAAGCAAGAGATGCAGCGGTTGGTTCGTTGATGATACGTTCTACTTCTAGTCCAGCAATTTTTCCGGCATTTTTGGTTGCTTGACGTTGTGCATCGTTAAAGTATGCTGGTACTGTAATAACCGCTTTGGTTACTTTTTCTCCTAAATATTTTTCAGCATAGTCTTTCATATAGCTAAGAATCATGGCAGAAATTTCTTCTGGCGTATATTTCTTTCCTTCAATTTCTACCTTTTTATCAGTACCCATTAAACGTTTAATACTAGATACTGTATTAGGATTCGTTAATGCTTGACGTTTGGCAGCATCTCCGACTACTCGCTCTCCATCTTTTTTGAAAGCAACGACACTTGGTGTTGTTCTTCCTCCTTCTGGATTAGGGATTACTTTTGCTTCCCCACCTTCTAGTACTGCTACACAACTATTGGTAGTACCTAAGTCAATTCCTATAATTTTACTCATATTTATCATCCTCTTCTTTCTATAATTGATTTACTTTTACCATTGCAGGTCGAATAATACGACCCTTTAGGGAATATCCTTTTGCCATTACTTCTAGAACGATTCCCTCTTCCTTCGAAGAATCATTTCCAGTTGCAACTGCATGGTGAACGTTCTCATCAAATGGAACATCCACAGCACTAATTTCTTCTACTCCGTATTTTTTTAGAGTGTTTTTTAATTCTTGATAGATCATGTCAATTCCGGCTAGGATTTTTTGATTATCCTTTTCATCGTCTTTCTTAATCGCTTCAATTGCTCGTTCAAAATTATCTACCGAATTAATGATATCTAAAATTAGATCTTGGTTCGCAAATTTTAATAGATTTGCTGTTTCTTCATCTTTTCTTTTTCGATAATTAATGAAATCTGCTTCTTTATACATCAATTTTTCTTGTAATTGTTGGATGGTTTGCTGTAATGCATCTATTTCTTTAGAAGAATCTTTTTTCTCACAAGTGCAAGTTTTTCCTTCTTTTTCGCATTGACAAGTAGATTCTTTTTTCTTTTCTTCTTCCTCATGCTTTTTTTCTTTTTTCATAATTCACCCTACTTTTCTATATTTTCTTTGATAAACTCGAGTAGTGTTACTACCCGTTCATAATCCATTCGTTTCGGTCCGACGATTGCGATCGTTCCTTCGTCCTTCTCCGTTTTGTAATTGGTTTTAATCACGGTGACATCCTCATCTAACTTATTTTCTTTTCCAATATAGATATGAATGTCTTGCCCATTTTCCTCTATTGATTGTATCATCGTCTGGTCGTCGAATTTTGCAAATAAATCTTTAATTTTTTCAATATTGTTAAATTCTGGCTGTTCTAAGATATTATTTTTTCCAACGATGTTTACATTCTTTTTAGAAAAGTCTTTAAATACCTCATAGAAAGTGTTGTAGATAATTTCATGTTCTTTGACGTAACGTCCAATAATTGGTTTAATTTCGAACTCTAACTTACTACTAACTTCATCAATTGGAGTTCCAACAATTAAATCGTTAATAAGAGCTACTGTCTTTTTGATTTCACTCATATCTACTTTTTCAAAGGTTACATTTTTGTGTTCTACAAACCCTTTGTCTGTTACCACCACCACGACAATACTCGTATCATCGATAGGAATGGTAGTGATCTCTTTCAGTTTATTTTCATGAGACGCTTTTCCTAATACAATAGAAGTATAGTTAGTCATTTCCGAGATTAATTGTAAGCTTTTGTTCAAATAGTCGGACAAAGCTAACTTTTGATTGGAGAATAGAATCTGTAGTTTCAACATATCTTCTCCATTTAACTCTTTTGCTTCCATTAAATGATCCACATAGTAACGATATCCTTTCTCACTTGGAATTCGTCCGCTGGATGTATGGGTTTTTTCAAGTAGTTCTAACGCTTCTAGTTCTGCCATTTCATTTCGAACGGTGGCACTAGAACATTTTAACCGCTTGGCAATCAATTTGCTTCCTACTGGTTTTGCTAACTTGATGTATTCTTCTACGATCATTTTTAATAAAGCATTTTGACGATTGGAAAGCACGAACATCGACCTCCTAGCACTGCATTTTCTCAAGTGCTAATATAGTTATAAAACAAAAATTAGCACTTGTCAATAGTAAATGCTAATTTTTTTCTTTTCTTTTTCTGTTAGAGAAATTTTAGTCCATAGAATTCTTTACACTGGATATTTTTCGTTTAATATCTTCCTCATAATATTCATAACTTGCCTTTAATAGAATATAAACTGGTAACGCCATTACAATTCCGAGGAATCCAAAGAGGCTTCCTCCTAATCCGATGGTAAAGATGACCATGACAGGATTAATATTATTGGTTTTTCCATAAATTTTAGGAGAAATAATATATCCGTCGATATTCGGGAAGATAAGTGAGACAACTATTGTTGCAATACAGACGGTCGGAGATACGACACTTGCGGTGATAATTGCAATAATGTTCGTGATATATCCTCCAAAGTATGGGATAATGGTCGTAATACAAGCAAGTACTCCTAATAATAACCAGTTTGGATGATTAACTAATCGGAAAAGAAGAGAGTATTCTACTAAATGTACAAGCATAAAAAGGAGCAATCCATGAAAGTAATTTCCAATTTCATGATCTAACTTTTTAACGTAATGATATTCTTTCTCTCCAATTCTTTTTAAGAAATCTTTTAATTTTTGTCGAATCTTATCCATATCATAAAGGAAATAGATTCCAACAATAAACACGATAATGGTGCTTGTGATAATATTAAATCCTTTATTGACAAAATCGATGGTTCCATTCGAAACATAGGTTCCTAGATTTTGAATGATGGTATTAAGAGCTCCGGCGATAGTATCAGAAAAACTTCCTAGTTCTAAATCAAATTTTTCCGAAACATCTGCTAAAAATTGAATGACAGAACGACTCAATAAAATCAACTGTTCATAGACAAGGGGAAGAGTCAACCAGATAATTCCGATAAAAAGTAACAAAACGAGAAGTGCCACTGCCGTAATGGCAATTTTTTTACGCACTCCTTTTTCTTCTAGCCATTTTACAAAAGGATGCAATACATAAGCAAAGGCAAAAGCTAAAAGGAACGGAAAAGAAACAGCGATTATTTTTCCTAAAAATACACCCCACTCGCCACTTGTTAAATAAAGTA
>CALVKE010000035.1 GCA_944332535.1 uncultured Bacilli bacterium | reverse complement strand
TCGTGTTCTCGTATTCGCTAGCCCTATTTACTAAGGAAGTAGAGGGAAATAAAGTCGAATGGATTGTAGGAGAGTTTTCTTATCAGTTAGAAAGTAGTGCTTTGGATGAAGATTATAGTATTACGGTAGGACCAGGAGAGAGAAAACAGTTTAATATTACGTTATCTAGTTTTAATGAGAAAACTTCGAAATATGCTTTGTATTATCAATTTATAACAAAGTTAACTGAAGAAGAGAACAAGCAAATAGAGATTGGATATTTAGATACGACTCAGCATCCAACCAGTGGAGTGATCGATACGAATGAAAGTGTTATGATCACAATTAAAATTGTAAACCATAGTAATAAAGAAGTAGAGATTGCTTTTGGAGCAGAAGGTGGATTAGAGAATAATGAGATCATCGTAACCAAAGGAATTGCGATTGATCATGTAATGCATGGAAGTGATATTATCTTAGCAGCAACACTAGACGGCTCTCCGTTAGAAGAGTTTCCAAAAAGAGAAGATAACTATGGAGTAAAGAGTGTTAGTTGTAGTGATGGAGCAGTAGGAACCTTTAAAACGAGTAACTGGAGTTTTATTGTAGAAGATTTTGTGAGAAGTGAGACGGAGTGTGTAGTAGATTTTAGTAAAGATATAACGGTTGATGAGACGTCTCCTATTATTACAAGTACCAAAGAAGAGATGAATCAAGAGATTACAGAAGGAAAGACTAGCATTGTGGATGCATTAGCAGCTATGGGGATAACCGCAAATCCAGAAGATGGTTTTCCAGTATTAGCCGAAAATATTAAGAGAATAGCAAGTGATACGACTGGTGGAGCAGGGGATTTATTAAGTGGCAAGACGGCTTATTTTAACGGAAAGAAAGTAACAGGAACGATGGTAAATCAAGGAGCTCAAAATAAGACCTTAAATGCTGGGCAAAGTTATACGATCCCAGCTGGATATCATAATGGAAGTGGAAAGATTACCGTTAATAGTTTAGCGAGTCAAACATCAGCAACTGCAACTGCTGGAAATATTTTAACTGGAAAGACCGCTTGGGTGAATGGAACAAGAATAACGGGAACGATGGCAAACCAAGGAGCAAAGACGGCTACTTTAAATGCGGGAGGAAGTTACACGATTCCAGCCGGATATCATAATGGAAGTGGAAAGATCACAGTTAACAGTTTAGCAAGCCAAACATCAGCTACCGCTGGAGCAGGAGATATAGTAAGTGGAAAAACAGCCTGGGTAAACGGTAAAAAAATCACCGGTACTTATCAAAAACCAACTGTTCAAGTGAAATATTTCCCACGCTTACAAGGAAATTTAGCTGGTAAAACTTCGTCAAGCCTTACTTTTAATGTTGGCTTCGAACCAAGCTTTGTATCAATAACTTATTATATGTGGAATAGCAATAAAGGATATTGGACAGCGGGAGGTATGACTAATACAGGAACAGGAAGCAAGACGTTATCCGGAGCAGGACTATCCGGTGAAACCGGAGATGATCCATCTGGAAGTTGGAGTTATAGTGGAGGCAAAGTGACTATCAACTTCTCTAGCAATATTAGGATCGACACAAGTCGCAAAATCCAAACTTCTGCGCCATTTGTAAGAGTACAATGACACATGAAAACTCTCCTTCTGCCCACTTTGACAAAGAGAAAAATATATGATAAAATACGACTACAGAAAAGGGGAGGGATCCAAGATGTTTATTGATGAAGTAATCCTAGAAGTACATGCTGGAGACGGTGGAAATGGATGTATTGCTTTTCGCCGTGAAAAATATATTCCCATGGGAGGACCTTTTGGTGGAAATGGGGGACGCGGAAGTAACATTATCTTTCAAGTAGATACTGGCCTTCATACGTTGCTCGATCTTCGTTATCAAAAACACATTAAAGGAAAACGAGGAGAACATGGAATGGGGAAAAATCAAAACGGAAAAAATAGTGAAGACATTATTATTAAAGTTCCCCAAGGTACTGTCGTAACGGATTTAGATACGAATTTAATCATTGCCGATTTGAAAGACAAAGATAGTCGTGCCCTTATTTGTCAAGGAGGACGTGGAGGACGAGGAAATACAGCGTTTAAAACGCCTAGCAATCCCGCTCCGAACTTTGCCGAAAATGGAGAACCAGGAGAAGTTAAGAAAATAAAAGTAGAATTAAAATTGCTAGCAGATGTCGGATTAGTCGGATTACCAAGTGTTGGAAAAAGTACCATCATCTCAGTAGTATCTCGATCAAAACCTAAAATTGCGGCGTACCATTTTACAACGCTTACTCCCAATTTAGGAGTATGCAAAGATGCGAAGGGAAGAAGCTTCGTAATGGCCGATTTACCAGGATTGATTGAAGGAGCAAGCCAAGGAGAAGGATTAGGAGACCGCTTTCTTCGTCATATCGAGCGAACGAAAGTCATTGCCCATGTAATTGATATGAGTGCCAGTGAAGGAAGAGATCCTTACGAAGATTATCAATTGATCAACAATGAATTAAAAGCATTCAATGAAAAGCTGTTAAAGAAACCACAAGTTATTCTTGCGAATAAAATGGATATCGAAGGAGCAAAAGAGAATCTAGAAGCATTTCAAAAGAAAGTAGATGTTCCAATATTCCCAATTAGTGCTATGAATCAAGAGGGATTAGATCTAGTCTTAACCCATCTTGCGGATATGTTAGAGACAATCGAAGAAGAACCTTTGTATGAGGAGGAATGCATGGAAGGACATGTTCTTTATACCTTCCAAAAAGAAGAACCTTATACCATTGAAAAAGAAGGAAATGTTTTTGTAGTGCGTGGAGAAAGAATAGAAAAACTATTCCGCATGACTCGCTTTACAGACGAAGGAATCAAACGTTTTACCAAGAAATTACGTCGTTTAGGATTAGATGAAAAGTTAGAACAGATGGGAATTCAAGAAGGAGATATTGTAAGAATTCTAGACTTTGAATTCGAGTATCATGAATAAGCAAATGGAAGAAATCCAAGAGAAGTTAGATCTTTTCCTTACCCATTTAAAAGAAAGTGAAAAAATGCAAGAGTTAAAAGAAAAGAAAGAATTATTGCTACAAGACTCTGAATTTCTCTTACAAATGCGCACTTTCCAGGCAATGGATAAATGGGATCCCGCTTATTTAGCAAAGAAACAAGAAATTCTTGCCCATCCGATTTATAAAAGATATTTAGCTTTAGAAGAAGAGCTTATGTTCTTGACGATGGCACTTAGTAGTCGTCTAAAAAAGCTTGTAAAGGAAGTGCCTCATGCGAATCATTAGTGGAAAATATAAAGGTAGAAAGTTAGAGGGTCACCAAATAGACGGGACAAGACCAACACAGGATCGAGTAAAAGAAAGCATGTTTTCGATGATTCAAGAACACCTAAAAGACGCTATAGTACTCGACTTGTTTGCCGGAAGCGCAAATCTTGGAATCGAAGCTTTGAGTAATGGGGCAAAGTACTGCTATTTTGTCGATCATAGTCCGCAAGCAATTCAGGTGATTCGAAAAAATTTGGAATTTGTAGATAAAAATACCTATAGTGTTTCTTGTATGGATTATCAAAAAGCATTAAAGCAATTTGCTTTTGATCACAAGTCGTTTGACCTTGTCTTTTTAGATCCTCCATATCAAGACAAAACTTTACCAGAAATTTTAACGTTTTTAGTAGAGAAACAACTTTTAAAAGATCATGCCCTCGTTGTTTGTGAACTGGAACACGATACCTTAGACGAAGAATATACTTCTTTGCAACTAAAAAAAGCCAAGAAATATGGCTATAAACAAGTAAAAATTTATCAATTAGAGCTTGAAAGCAAAGAAGAAACGTAGTAAAATAAAGATATCTTCTGGGAAAAAAGAATAGGGAATTCCCTTTATAGAGACGATGTGGATGGTGCAAACATCGAGAGGAACCTGAAAGAAGACAATTCCCATCGAAAGAAGAGACGTACCTAGGCGTTAACTAGCAAAGAGAAAAAATAAGGTGGCACCGCGGGAGGATCTCGCCCTTGAAAAGTGGTGTTACCTTTTTTTAGTGAAGGAGGAAACTATGATAACCAAACCAAAAGGATGTCATGATATTTATGGAAAAGAAGCCAAAAACTGGCAATACGTGAGTAAAGTAATCGATGCTTTATGTGAAAAATATAATTATTCAATGATCCGTACTCCTATCTTCGAGTCAAGCGAATTATTTCATCGAGGAATGGGAGATACGACGGACGTAGTAACGAAAGAAACATACGACTTTCAAGATCGTGGAGAAAGAAATATGACTCTTCGTCCTGAGGGAACTGCAGGAATTGTTCGTAGTTACATTGAAAACAAGATGTACGGGAACATGCCTCAACCAGTAAAACTTTATTATAATGGAACGATGTATCGTTATGAAAGACCACAGTCTGGAAGAGATCGCGAATTAACACAATTTGGAGTAGAAGTATTAGGAACCGATGATCCAATGGCGGATGCTGAAGTAATTAGTATTCCTGTAAACTTATTTAAAATGTTAGGTCTTCAAGAAATAAAAGTAAAAATCAATAGCCTAGGAGATAAAGAAAGTAGAGAGCATTATAAACAAGTACTGATAGATTATCTTGCTCCACATATTACAGAGTTATGCGAGGATTGCCAAGAACGTTATCAAAAAAATCCACTTCGTATTCTAGATTGTAAAGTAGATCATGAAAGTCCAATTATTGAAAATGCCCCAAAAACTTTGGATTATCTAAATGATCAAAGCAAAGAGCATTTTGAAAAGGTAAAACAATATTTAGATCTATTAGATATTCCGTACGAGGTAGATACCAAGTTAGTTAGAGGACTTGATTATTATAATCATACGGTATTTGAAATAGAGGCTCACGTTTCAGGGTTTGGTTCCAACAATGTCCTAGCTGCTGGAGGAAGATACAATGGATTAGTGGAACTTTTAGGAGGACCTTCTACTCCGGCTGTAGGATTTGCTCTTGGAATGGGACGGGTAATGTTAGCGTTAGAAAAAGAAGAAATTACTCTTCCTGTAGAAGAAGGATTAGATGCTTTTATTCTATATGTATCCGAAAGCGAAAAACAATACGCCGTAACGTTACTACAAGAATTACGAATGAACGGATTTAGTGTGGATACCGAATATGCTGGTCGAGGATTAAAGGGGCAATTTAAACAAGCCGATC
>CALVKE010000034.1 GCA_944332535.1 uncultured Bacilli bacterium | reverse complement strand
AAATTTATTACCTTTTTTGTATTATTATCTAACAACATAATTTACCTCTTTTCCTTTATTTATAAGGGTTATAAGCAACTTTACATAATTATTACCTGTGTCTATACTGTATTCATACTACCCTCTGCCTCATTCCACCCGATAAAGAATTGGGATACTTGTATTTAAATTCTTTTAACCCATAAGTGTCTAGTAAACGTATTACCCTCTCTTTGTTCTCTGGAGTTAAATTTTTCTGAATTCTAAGTCCTAACAGGCAATTATCTAAAATCGTAAGCCATGGAAAAAGAGAATCTTTCTGTAACATATAACCCATCACTAGATTTTCTTTACAAAAAGTGATATCTCCTTCGGACTTCGGTTCTAAATCTGCCAAAATAGAAAGAATAGTACTTTTTCCACAACCAGAAGGACCTACGATAACTACAAATTCTTTTTCATAAATATCTAAGGTAAAGTCTAAAACAGCATCCGTTTCTCCTTCCATATCATGATATACCTTTTTTAGATGTTTCATTTTTAAAATTGGCTTTTTCATTCTTAATCCTGAAAGTAAATTAATTCTTGACAAGGAACTTTGGTATCTAATTCACCAGAGGCTTGCATAATCTCTTGTAAGTGATCAAAAGATTCTTGACTAAACTTAGTTGTTGTTGGCCATGCATCAATTGCTCGATAACGGGCAATGACGTTTGTTAAATCTTGTAAAGAAGTATCCGGGAAAAACTCTAGGATTGACTTTGCTACTTCTTCATCAGTTGATTGATGTACAAAATCTAATCCTCTTTGTAATGCTTTAGTAAATTTCTCAATGATTTCTGGATGTTCTTCGATATAACTTATTTTCGCACTATAAGAAGTATATGGTACTACTCCTCCTAATTCACCAATACTTGCTACAACATATCCGTATCCTTGTTGTTCTACTTCTAAAGCAGTAGGTTCAAACAACGTAACAAAATCTCCTTGCCCACCGATGAATGCTCCTCCCATGGCTGCAAATGCAATAGATGTATCAATATTTACTTCTTTTTTTGGATCAATTCCATTTTGACGAAGTGCCCATTCGAAAGTCATCTCAGGCATTCCTCCGGCACGTCCTCCAATGACATCTTTTCCAATCAAATCTTCCAATGTAAAATCTTCTATTTTTTCTCTCGATACTAGAAAAGACCCATCTTTTTGTGTTAATTGCGCGAATGTTTTTAGGTAATCCTTTTCTCCACCATTATATACATAGATTGTTGCTTCGCTTCCAGAAAAGCCAATATCAGCGTCTCCTGATAATACTGCTGCTGCTACTTTATCTGCTCCAGGTGTTAGGATTAACTCGATTTCTAATCCTTCTTCTTCAAAATACCCTTCGCTGATCGCTGCATATCCTGGCGCATAAAAAATAGTATGTGCTACTTCCGCAACTGTTATTTTAGTTAGATCATTTTCTTTCGTTTCGTTTTTGAAAATGATTAAGCTTCCAGTTAGAAAAACAACTAAAACCAGAATAATTCCTATTATTTTTTTCATATTTCCTCCTCCATACATTTTATTATATGTAAAAAAGGAGAAAGTGGTGTTCTTTCCGAAAAAGGCATTTTTGAAAATTATTCTAGTTTTTTTCTACGTGAAAACGTATTTTCGTATAATCTCGGTATATTTATCCTTAAAGCTGGGAAAATAATATTGGGTGATTAAGAATGGAGAGAAACAATATTATGATTACTAGAATGACAGATATCCGAGAGGATTTGGATATGACCCAATGTGATATGGCCAATCATTTGGGAATTAAGCAAGGAGTATATTCTAGATGGGAAAAAGGGAAAGAAATTATTCCCTTAAGAAGATTAAATCAATTTGCAAATATTACCAATAACACATTGGATTATATCTGTGGATTGACTTTTGAAAAAAAGAAAGGAAAACTTTTAGAAGAAATCGATCCGAAAGAAGTAGGTTCTAGACTTCGTAAGTTTCGTAAAGAACGTAAAATTACACAAAAAGAATTAGCAGATTATTTAAATACTACACAATCTACTATCAGTGCTTATGAAAAAGGTAGAGCTTTAATCCTTACTGCTTTTGCAATACAGTTAGCCAAAAAATATGATTTATCCATTGATTGGTTATGCGGAAGAAGCGATGAGGTAAGAGTAAAATAAAGTCCATCAAACGATGGACTTTTTATTTTAACGTTAAAGTTGATTTACTATTACATTTAAGATCCGCGACATCTCCTCTTAGATAGGCATAATACCCAGCAGATGCGATCATTGCCGCATTATCGGTACAATATTTCATCTCTGGAAAAGTAACTGTTTTTCCTTCTTTTTCGCATGCTTCTTGCAATTTTTTACGAAGTCCTTTATTCGCTGCGACTCCACCAGCTACAATTAAATGGTCTACCTGATACTCTTTTAAAGCATGAATCGTCTTTTTGGTAATCATATTCCCTACTACTTCTTGGAAAGAGCAAGCAAGATCTTCTTTTCGAATCTCTTCTCCTTTTTGTTCTAACTTATGATGAAGATTGATCACGGCACTTTTTAATCCGCTAAACGAGAAAGAATAGCTGTCATCATTTAGGGGAGTAGGTAATTCGTAAGTAGGATGCCCTTCTCCTGCTAATTTATCTAATAGTGGTCCTCCTGGATAATCAATTTCAAGGACTCGAGCAACTTTGTCATAACATTCCCCTACAGCATCATCCAAAGTTCCTCCTAACTTTTGAAAGGAATAGTCGCGATCCATATAAACTAATTCGGTATGTCCTCCGCTTACTACTAAGCAAATAAGAGGAAATGTTAAGCGTTCTACTAAATTGTTCGCGTAAATGTGACCCGCAATGTGATGTACCGGTATCAAAGGTTTTCCACTGACCCAACTAAGTGTTTTTGCAGCTTCCATTCCAACTAGTAAAGATCCAATTAATCCAGGTCCTTCCGTCACGGCAATGGCGTCGATATCTTGAAGAGACATCTTCGCCTTTTCAAGGCACTCTTCTATAACCATAGTAATATTTTTGACATGATGACGGCTAGCAATCTCTGGTACTACTCCACCAAAATTTTTATGCACATCGATTTGCGATACAATTACTGTTGCAATTTCTTCGGTTCCATTTTTTACAATGGAACAGCTCGTCTCATCACAACTACTTTCAATTCCCAATATATATTTATCTGTTTGTTTCATCCTTCATCAACTTTCTTTCCATTAGAATTCCATCGATTCCGTGATAATAATTCTTTCGAATAGCCACTTTTTGAAATCCATATTTTTGATATAAGCTAAGTGCCGCTTGATTTTCTTTGGATACTTCTAGTGTAATATTTTGTAAATTTTTGTCGAGTGCTAATGCTATTATATACTCCATCAATTGGCTTGCTTTTCCTTGTTTTCGGTATTGTTCTAATACACAAATTTGCGTGATTTCCATGCGTTCATAGAGGATATCTACAATGATGAAGCCAAGGCATTTTCCGTTCTCTATCAATGTAAATATTTTTGTAAACTCATTAACTGCAAAACGGTCATTGACAGAGAAGTCCACAAATATCTGTGGAAAACTTTTTTCTAGTTCCTCAATTTGACATTTTTCGCCAAGTCTTACCTCATGGATCATGATACTTTAATTCCCTTTGTTTCTTCGGCTTCTGTTCTTTTTAAGTACACGGGATTTACCCCATGTGGATTGACACTTTTTCTAGATTTTACGCTCTCTACTATACGTAAAATATCCGGGTCATATCGTTCAATTTGATTGGATTCCTTCCAATCATCATTTCGAATCCAACAATAAGGTCTCTTTTCTGATTCTAATTCTTTTACAAGATCAGAAAGAGCAAGGTATTGATCTTCTAAAATCACTTTGTTTTTCTCATTATATATCCCTGCGTACACATATCCTCTTCGTGCGTCGATACAAGGAACTTTCCAACCTGAAAAAGAAGAAGAGATTGCCATTGCTTCCAAACTACTAATCGGAATAATTTCTACGTTTTGGGCCCAAGCAAATGTCTTTGCAATGGTTACACCAATTCGTACACCGGTAAAAGAACCAGGGCCATTGACAACGATTACTTTTTGAATATCTTTTGGAGAAAGAGAGACTTCTTCCATCATCTGATTAATACAATATAAAGCATAAGTGGAGAGATCTTTTGAAAAATTTTCTTTTCTCTCCACTAGTAGGCATCCATCTTTTACAATTCCTGTATATAGATAACTAGAAGAGGTATCTATATATAAAGTTATAGAACTGCTTCGCATAAGTCTTCATACTTCTTTCCGAATGGGGTAATAATTAACACCCTTGTATTTTCTTCGTCATCCAATATTTTAAAACGAATTTCAAGTCTTTCCTCTGGTAGAATATCTTTAATCATATCGGCCCATTCAATGATCGTTACTCCACCTCTTGTGAAATATTCTTCAATTCCTAAATCGTCCTTTTTATCATCCAAGCGATAAACATCCATATGATATAAGTCCATCTCTTTGTTTGGATACTCTTTTATAATATTAAAAGTAGGACTAGTAATCGTTTCTTCAATTCCTAGACTACTGGCAAATCCTTTTGTAAAAACGGTCTTACCGCTTCCTAAATCTCCTTCTAGGCAAATGACCATATTTGGAAATTTTTCACTCTCAATATTTTGTGCTAATTCAATTGTTTCTCTTTCACTTCTACTTGTTATTTTATACATAGTTATCCCATGCCTTTCTTCATGCTTATTTCGTCCTATTCCATTATAGCAAAAAAAAAATAGATTATTCAACCTATTTTTCGTTTTTTATGAAAAATCTATTTTTTTAAGAATGCAAGGTGTCAAAGTATGTCATAATCTTGTTGATAAAAGTTTGCTCGTGAAGTTTGGCAGCCAATTCTTGAGAGAGTATTTCATAGGAAATTACTTCTGGATAAATCCCATCTAGTGTATAATTTTCTTCTAATTCTTCTGGGCGAATTGTATCAAAGTTATTCATGTTTCCTCCTTATGCCGATGGCTTTAAATATTTAGATAAGAGTTCTATCATTTTTTGATCTTCTACATCTCTTATATAGTGTTTTCCATCTTTTGCTACCTCTTCCACAATATGGAAATCATCGGTAACATTGGTTCCATCTTCGCTCACACCTACTACAAAGAAATAGTTTGTATCTTTGTAAATGGCTTGATTTAATACTACATATTTTTGCCCATTTTTAAGGGTCATTACTTTATTAATTCTATTTTCCATTATTTTCCTCCATTATCGTTTTCTGGATGGTTCTTCTACGTTCATATATCCAATTCCACCTGCGTCTTTACTATAAGTAGCTGCTACATTATAGCCATTATTAATATAATTCTCTGCGTCTTGTAAATTAATTTCTACTGGATTTCCGTCCGGAGAAATCGCATATAATTTCCCGGCCGTAGCATCTATAGTAGCAGGATTAGCTGCATTGTTGGAAGGGAGCGTTTTTTCAACATTGTTATTTCCTTCTTTTTGCGGTTGAGTTATATTAATTGTTCTTTCTGGCTGGTTAATATTTTCATTAATTTCTTCTGGTGCAATTGGAGAAGTATTCATATTAGAATCCTCTAAAACTTGTTCTTCTAATTCGCCTTCTAACGAGTTAGTTTGATTATTCACAGTTACCTCTTCCAAAGTACTATTCTTTCTTCGAGAAGTTAAATTTGCAAACGCCTGTCCTGCTTTCTTCATAAATTCTGGTAGATGAATTCTTTGTCTTAGTGTCGGTTTTATTTCTTCGTAATTAACAATTTCTTCGATTTCTTCTTTTTCGATATTTTGTGGTTTTTGATATTTATTTAATATTTGTTGTTTTAATTCTTCTACATTTTGATTGCCTAAATATTTTTGCTTTTCTTCTAAAGCAGTTCTTTTTTCTTGTAATGCTTCAAGAAGTTTTCTATCTTTTTCTCTTGCTTCATAATCCGTGTAATCACGTTCTCGTATGACCGCAATCGTTGCCTTTGCATTATCCCGTATTAACTCATATTTCTCAATTTCTCTTTGAATTTTTCCAGGAGTAAAGATTTTTGCATTCGTGGTTGCTTTTTCAATTTTAGCCTCTAAATTTCTTTTTTGTGTCTCTAAAGAAGCTAAAATATCTTCGTATTTTTGCGCTCCTGCCGTATCATAACTAGATAAGAAGGCTTGTTGTTCCTTATTGATTTCGATTGACTTTAGAATTTTTTTCAAACTTGCTTTGGTTGTTCTAATATTTCTCTGTTCTTCGTAAATTTCTAATTTTTCTTTTCTCTCATCAATTAGTTGCTGATTATCACTTACTTCTTTTTCTATCAAACGAATTTCTTCATTATCTGCTACCATTTCATCTGTTTTGAAATAATCGTTTTTCTCTAATCTTGCTTGCACTTCTTTTTCTTGATTTACCACTGCAATAATTTGCTCTTCTGTACTACCATAAGCACTGTGGTTTAACACACCTGGAACAGTAGGTCCATCCAATATAGAAGTTAATAAATCTAATTCTGTTTGCACTTTTCTTACCGGCTCTCCAGCTTGCATAGCCGCAATAATATCACGTTCAATTTCTTCTGGATTTCTCTTATAATAAGCTAGTTTTGCTTTTACTTCTTCAATACTTTGTGTCATTGTGACAAGAATAGGAGCATCTTCTAGACGCGATACTTTTTTACCATTTATTTCTTGGGATTTACCATACTTCATTTCGAATTCTTCTTGGCATTGAAGCATGCTTTTTTTTGCTTCTTTCGCTATGTTATCTACTTTTTGTTGGTTTAACTCTTGATCGACTTTTAGTTTTGCTATCTCTTCCTCTACAAAAGTGATGTACTCACTATATGCATCTACTTCCCATTCTAGTTTTTCTTTCTCCTGCATAATAGCAAACATTTCTTCTTTGCTCGTTTTGGGATTTGCTTTGGCTGCTTCAAACTTTTGAAGGATTTCTTCTAAAGATTTTTGTGGAGCAGTTGATTTTTCTTGTTGCTCTTTTAAATCTTTTTCTAAAGTTTCTATTTCGAT
>CALVKE010000033.1 GCA_944332535.1 uncultured Bacilli bacterium | reverse complement strand
GTAAAAGAATTGCGAAAAGAGCGAAAATTAATCAATCTTTTTCATCGAAGAAATCTCATCAAATATTTTTACGAACAGTTGGAAGAAGAAAATCGTAATCCAGGGCAAAACCCAACTTTTTATCGGTCTTTCATTTTCTTTCCAAAAGAATCTCTCTGCGCTATTTATCTTTATACTTTTAAAAGAAAGGCTTGGTGGATATGGTAAATCCTTTTGTTTATTCCAACACAAACAAACGATATTATACACTTGATTATTTTTATAAACAAAAATTCGGACGAAAAGTTTCTAAAATTAGTTTAAACGCTGGTTTTACCTGTCCTAATAAGGATGGGTCCAAGGGATATGGAGGATGTATTTACTGTTCCAAAAGTGGAAGTGGCGAATTTGGAGGAAATCCTCGTTTTGATGTGGTTACCCAGTTTCGCCAAGTACAGCAAATAATGGATAGTAAATGGCCCGATGCTTTTTATATTGGTTATTTTCAAGCAAACACGAATACTTATGCTCCCCTTGCTGTTTTAAAAGAAAAATATGAGGCCATTCTTGCTCTAGATAAAGTCGTAGGACTTGCCATTGCCACGAGATGTGATGCCATTACTGAGGAATGTTTAGATTATTTAGAAGAGTTAAATAAACGAACCTTTTTAGTAGTAGAGTTGGGACTACAAACCATTCATGAGCAAACTTCTATTTGGATGAGGCGAGGGCACACTCTAGACGAATTTGAAACCATGGTAAAAAAGCTAAGAAAGCGAAATATTTCGGTGGTGGTACATATTATCAACGGGCTTCCAAACGAGACGGAAGAGATGATGTTAGACACAGTACGTTACTTAAATCAACTAGATATTCAAGGAATCAAAATTCATATGCTTCATATTATTAAAGATACTATTCTAGCAAAAGAATACGAAGAACATCTGTTTCCTCTACTATCAAAAGACGAATATATTTCTATTGTCTGTCGTCAATTAGAATTATTACGAGAAGATATCGTCATTCATCGTTTAACAGGAGATCCTGATCCGATTGAATTAATTGCCCCTAATTGGACAATAAAAAAAATCGATGTATTAAATGGAATCGATAAAGAATTGGTAAGAAGAGATAGCTACCAAGGAAAATATTATCCCAACAAAAAAGAGCTCTAAGTAGCTCTATTTTTCTTGCTCTACAAAATAAGCATAATATTCTTCAAAAGTAATATCGTGTTCATAAATATAGGTTGCTGCTTCCACTCCAACATAACGATAATGCCACGGTTCATAACCGTATCCTGTAATAGCCGTCTTATTTTCTGGATATCGCAAGATAAAGCCGAAACGATAGGCATTTTCTTGTAACCAGGCAAATTCTTCGGTGTTTTCGAACCCATCAAAACTTTGTTGCCCTTTTACAGCAACATCTAATGCAAGTCCCGTTTGATGCTCGGAGTGTCCTGGACGGGCAGACCATTTGTCCGTCCATTCTTGACCGTGATCTTTTAAATATCCTTGGTATAAATTATTTTGATAACTATAACTTCGATAAGCAGATAAATTACGAATAGATACCCCATCTTCTTCTCCAGCATCTACTAACTTTTGGAAAGCTTGGTAAGCTTCTTTATTTAGTTTCTGACCGCTTCGATTCGAATATTTACTATCTATCGTTACTAAATCTTCATTTACATAATCTTCTTCTAGTTGATAATATTTATTGGTGATCAGAAGAATTCCTTTCGAAAGATCTGTCGCTTGAATCTGCGTATAGAATTCTCTATCCGTATTCGAATTTACTACTTGAATAATAGTATTTACATCCTCGGCCTCATAATTTAAATAACGTTCTAAGTTTTTTACAATGAAGTAAGGATGATTCATAATAGATGCAAGTTTTTCATTATAAGTATAAGAAATATTATTATTGATTAAATAAACCAAGGCAGAACCATTCATTCCTGGCTCGTAATGCGACAAATAATCTTCTAAACGTTCCACTTGAAAATCGGGATCGTTAATAATATCTAGTAGTACTGCTACATAGTCGTACTCTGTTAGTTTGTCCATTTGCTCTTCTGTTAATTTTTCTTGAAGGGCTTGAATCGTCTCTTCTGTATAACCGAGAGCACGAAGTTCTTCGATATAAGGGGGAGTGGTAGGAGAAGGAGAAGTTGATACATTAGTGCATCCAGCCATAAGGCATGTTATACCTAATACTACTAAAATCTTTTTCATAGAGAAAAATAGTTTCTGCTGAAACTATTTATTTCCTTTCAAAGTTTCTTGAATAACAGAAGCAGCGGATGTGATACTTTGTAATTCACTTGGAATGATTAGTTTGGTAGATTGCCCATTGGCAACATCCACTAACGCTTCAAAACTTTTTAATCTTAGTACTGCTTCATCTGCTTTCGCTTCTTTAATAAGACGAATTCCTTCTGCCTTTGCTTGATTTAATTTAATGATTGCTTCTGCTTCTCCTTCTGCTTCACGAATATGCGCTTCTCTTTTCGCATCTGCTCGTAATATGGCACTTTCTTTTTCCCCTTCTGCAATTAAGATCGCAGCTTTTTTCTCTCCTTCTGCTTTTAAAATGGCTTCTCTTCTTTCCCGTTCTGCACGCATTTGCTTTTCCATCGCTTCTTGAATATCTTTTGGAGGCAAAATATTTTTAACCTCTACTCGATTTACTTTGATTCCCCAGGCATCGGTTGCTTCGTCTAAGATAGCTCTCATTTTGGTATTAATGATATCTCTTGATGTAAGTGTTTCGTCTAACTCTAACTCTCCAATAATGTTTCTTAGGGTCGTTGCTGTTAAATTTTCGATTGCGTTAATTGGGTTTTCTACTCCATAAGTATAAAGTTTTGGATCCGTAATTTGAAAGTAAACAACGGTATCTATTTGCATCGTAACATTATCTTTGGTAATCACTGGCTGAGGAGCAAAATCTTTTACAGTTTCTTTTAAAGTAACATCATTGGCAACACGATCAAGAAATGGAATGAGATAATGAAGCCCTGTTTGTAAGGTTTGGCGATACGCTCCTAAACGTTCTACTACCTTCGCTCTTGATTGGGGAATAATTCGTACCCCGCTAATTAAAATAACTAAAATAATAATGAGAATAATCCACAACATCTTATTCTTCCTCCTTCACTTCTTTTACTTGTAGTTTTACTCCATCAATAGAAAGGATTTCTACTTTTTTTCCTTTCGCTATTTTTCGGTTTGCTTCTGCCGTCCAACGTTTCCCATCTACTTTCACCTCACCGGGTTCTAGTTTTTGGATTTCTTCGGTTACAATCCCAATTTTACCAATTACACGATCGGAATTTGTAGGAATGATCTTTTGGGCACGAAGACGTGCGACCAGCGGTTTAGTTAACGCAAAGAAGACGGCACTACTAATTGCAAAAATACAAAGTTGAGCCGTGGTATCGGTAATCCACAAACTGATTAGTGCTGTTACTAAGGCCCCTAACGCAAACCAAATGCTAACCAGATTAACAGTAGAGATTTCAATAAAAACCAAAACAACAAACAAAATTAACCATGCTCCCATTTTTTACCTCCTTTCTAAAGCATATTCTTTTTTCTTAAAATTATTGCTACGATACCAGATAAGATAAGAGAAAGTAACAACAACAAGAAAAAGGAATATGGATTTTTCGATAATTCTCCTAATGGAACATTCATTCCGAAAAAAGATGCAACCATAGTAGGAATGGAAATCACAATGGTAATTCCTGCTAAGAATTTCATGACACTATTTAGATTATTGGAAATAATCGTCGCGAAAGAATCTGTAGTACTACTTAGTATTTCACGATATAAATAAGCAATTTCCAATGCTTGTTCGTTTTCAATAATGGCGTCTTCTAATAACGCTTTATCTTCTTCGTAAATTTCTACGACTGTATTTTTTAATATTTTATCTAATACTGCCTTATTGCGATGAAGACTGGTCATGATGTAAACTAAACTTTTTTCCAAAGTTACTAACTTTTCTAAATCTTTATTTCTAGTAGATTGAAATAATAAATCTTCACACTTTTCAATTTCTTCGTTTACTTTTTTTAAGTATTGCAAGTACTCTGTTGCTACTTTATAAAGAACTTCTATAATAAAACGGCTTCGCTTTCCAGTATCGATTTCTAGCTTTTTTTCTTCCACTAATTGCTCTAATATGTTCGTTCCTTTCGAAAATGTCAGGATATACTCATCTCTTACTGTCATAATGGTAAGAGGAGTGGTTGTAACAAGCACATGATTTCGAATTCTTTTTTTCGTTGGAACATCAATTACTACTAGATGTTTATCTTTCCCTGTGTCCGTTCTTGGAATCTCGTCTTCATCTAAAATATAGTTTAAAAATTCCGTATCAATTTGTACTTTTAGAGATAATTCTTCAACTTCTTCGATGGTTGGATCTGTGACATTAATCCAAGTACCCGGGGTGATGGCATCTATCACTTGTAAAGAGGAATCTTCTAATGTACTTTGATAGATTTTAATCATGACCATCACCATTCTTTCTTATGTTATAAGCATATCACTTTTTTCTTAAAATAACAATATTTTTTCCTTACTGAACTAATTTTAAAATGAAAAGATGCTCTTTTGTAAAAAAAGTTGTCAAGTACTTTTTTTGTCGTTCGAAAAAGATTGAATTTTTTCTAGTTTTCGTTTACGCTTAAGATAAAGGAGGAATCATATTATGAATCAAACATTAAGAGTTGTTCAATACGGATGTGGAAAAATGAGCGCTTATACTATGCGTTACGTTTTTGAACATGGTGGAGAAATCGTAGGAGCAATCGATAAGAATCCGGATGTAGTTGGGAAAGATATTGGAGAAATGATAGGAGGAAACACTTACGGGGTAAAAATTACTTCTGTAGAAAAAGCAAGAGAATTGTTAGAGGAGGCTCGACCAGATGCGGTGATCGTTACGACGATGAGTTTATTAAAGGATTGTGAAGAAGCATTACTTCTTTGCGCAGAACTTGGAATTAATGCAATTACGACTTGTGAAGAGGCATTCTTTTCATGGAATTCTAATCCAGCGCTTACGCAAAAAATCGATGCTCTTGCCAAACAGAATAACTGTACCATTACCGGTAGTGGATACCAAGATATCTATTGGGGTGGTCTAATTAGTGCCATTGCTTCTTCTACAAATAAAATCACTAAAATTGTTGGAGAAAGTTGGTATAATGTAGAAGATTATGGAATCGCTCTTGCAGAAGCTCATGGCGCAGGACTTACTTTGGAAGAGTTCGATCAAAGAATAGCTTCGGTTGATAGAATTCCAGATGAAGAAAGACAAGCAATTATTGAAAAGGGAGATTATACTCCTAGCTACATGTGGAATGTCAATGGTTGGTTGTGTGGAAAACTAGGGCTTACTGTTAAAAAACAAAGCCAAAAATGTGTACCAGAGACGTATCATGACGATATTGTATCTACTACTCTTGGAAAGACAATCAAAGCAGGAGACGCAACAGGAATGGCAGCAGTTGTTACGACAGAAACAGAAGAAGGAATTATTCTAGAGACAAAATGTGTTGGAAAAGTATATGCTCCGGACGAGTTTGACCGCAACGAGTGGACGATTTGTGGAGAACCAAATACTACTATTGTTGTTAATCGTCCTTCTACGGTAGAACTTACTTGTGCCTCTGTTGTTAATCGTCTTCCCGATTTAATAAAAGCCAAACCTGGATTTATTGGAACTTATGAAATGGGTGAATTAAAATATTTAGCGAAACCATTTTCGGAATACTTAAAATAAGAAAGGAGAAACCTATTCGAACGGTTTCTCCTCTTTTTTTGTTCTATTTTTTTCAAAAATTGTTAATTTTTCTTTATTATTACAAATTACTAATAAAATATTGTCTAAGTTTTCGTATCCTTCTTTTTTTAGTCTTGTTCTTAGCCATTTTTCGTCTTTTCCGATATATTCTAAATGCTCTTTCATGATGTTCCCATCCATTACCAAGTTGGTACAAACGGAACTACGTGGCGGTTTCATCTTCATATCATTTGGGGTTAGAGGGGCGTATTTGCTTTTCGGCAAGAAACTTATCTTCCCGTTTGCTTCCATGATAGCATACTCAATTTGACTGATATCAAAATACCCACTGTTTCTAGCTTCTTGTAGTAAGTCATTAATATCGATTTTCGCTTCTTTTAAAGACGTTTCTAATATTTTCCCATTTTCCATTAAAATGCAAGGAGTTCCGATAATAAAGCGACGCGCTTGAATGCTTTTCATGGTTATTTCGGAAATAATATATGCGGCAATAGCGTAAATTCCAATTCCAAGTGTTCCTTCTAAAAAATTAATATTTTTCGCCATAGTCATTTCGGAAGCAATGGAACCAATGGTAATTCCAATGATGTAGTCAAACATATTTAATTGGCTGACTTGTTTTCTTCCCATTAATTTCGTAAAGCAGAATAAGACTAGAATGGAAGCTATTCCTTTATATAAGATTAGAAAAAACTCACTCATTTCTATCACCATTTTTATGGTGTGAGCATTTCCAAAAATTTATACAGATCTCACTATTTTATCCCACATAAACTGCGTAAACAGTTCCTGTACACCACCATAAATCAGACATTCCTTCATTTCCTATTGTAATAGAGTAGACACCAGTAGAAGCATTATAAGAATGACTTATATTTCCGCTATGGGAATCACCTACACTTGTATATCCTTTCCACTGCCATGAAGTTGGTTTAAAAAATATATTGTTTGCTGTTAATTTCGAATATTGACTTGGTGCGCAATTCTTAATGTTAGCTGTTTTGGTTCCTCTCGTTATAGTTATATTTCCACAACTTACTATTTTTAATGATTGACTACTACGCGTTCCGGTAATTTTTTTACCATTTACCCAGGCTGTTTTTCCCGTTAATATGTCTCCTGCTCCAGCGGTTGCTGATGTTTGACTTGCTAAACTGTTAACGGTAATCCTTCCAGAACCATTATGGTATCCAGCTGGAATCGTATAACTTCCTCCCGCATTTAAAGTAGCCGTCTTTGCTCCTTGGTTCGCCATCGTTCCCGTTATTCTTGTTCCATTGACCCAAGCGGTCTTCCCAGTTAAAATATTTCCAGCAGTTGCAGTCGCCGACGTTTGACTGGCTAAACTGTTAACGGTAATTTTTCCACTTCCATTATGATATCCAGCTGGAATCGTATAACTTTGTCCAGCATTTAAGGTAGCCGTCTTTGCTCCTTGATTGGCCATCGTTCCTGTTACTTTCTTTCCATTAAAGTAAGCCGTTTTGCCACTTAATAAATCCCCTGCTCCACCAGTCGTATCACTGGCTATTCTCTTGATGTTTTCTGCTAGCACAGCAAAACTATCCTCTGGATTTCCCGTTACTCCCATAGCTGCTAATGCATCCACGATACTAGTCTTTCCTTCTGTAATCTCTTGATTCATCTCTTCTTTAGTACTTGTAATAATAGGAGACGTCTCATCAATTGTTATATCTTTACTAAAGTCTACTA
>CALVKE010000032.1 GCA_944332535.1 uncultured Bacilli bacterium | reverse complement strand
CTTAATATCGTAACCGTACTATCATTCGTTACCAACGTTCCTTCTTTCGTATACCATCCAACAAAGTCGTATCCTTCTCTCGTTGGTGTTGGTAAATCTTGATAACTCATTCCATAGTGATACGTTTTAGTGGCTGGGTCAACTACTCCTCCATCGGCATCAAACATAACTTCTACTCCATCATACGTCTCATTAAGAGGAACCTTTCCCTCTTCTAACTCAATAACGTTATTAGGTAGTCCTCCCTGTATTCCTATCTTGACCGTAACTTCCTCGGAAGAATTATTTTCTATTCTAATTTTTACTTGTCTTTTGCCGCTACCTTCGATTTCTCCACTACTACTATCATTTCCTGGCAAAATATAATAAGCAATCTCTACCTCTTCATTTGCTAATTCTTCATAGTAAAGCTGATAGAGGGCATCCACTAAATTCATACTCGTAATACTTACAAAGAATTCCTTCACGGAATGAGGTTCTACTTTAACTTTTCCCTCTTCGTCCAAACCATTGCTTTCTAACTGAAACGTTAAATCCCCCACTACAATAGAAAAGCCCTTCACAACATCTCGATTTGCAAAAAGGCTATAACTCGTTCCGATCGTTATTGCAAGAGTAATTACAAGGAAGAAGAGAAGAACCAAACTTCTTTTATTTTTCCTTAATTTTTTTGTAAAAGAATTAAATAATTCGTGATTTTTATTTCTAACATTTGCATTCCTATTTTCCTGATTTCTTTTTTGAAACATTTTCCTCACCTTGCTATTATAAAATTCTATAAAATATTATATATCAAAATGTTTCTCTTTACAAGAGTATCTGCTATAATTAGTAAACAAAAAATTAATTACGAGTAATCCAACGAACTTCTTCCAAGTAAGTTTTTTTTCGTAAAATAAAATAAATTTCCTTCAAAAAATTACGATACTCTTCCATTCGGTCTCCTAAAAGAAATAATTCTTTTTTATCTAATTGATCATTAAAAAAACGATCACACAAATCAAAGAAAAAAGTAGGAAACAAAAGTCTACCATATAGAAGAGAATAACCAAAATCACTAAAATTTAAAGAAAACAAATATTCTTCTATCTCTTCTATTTGATAATCATTATGATAAAATAAAGATTTTAAATATTCCGAAACATCGCGAGCCGGATGATCAATAACTATACTAAAAGGATTATAAAAATCAAAGACGCTCATTTTAACATCAATCCGACTATGACTTACTACCATCCGGTCCAATCCTGTCTTTTTCCCATTTAACAAAGTAGCATTCACATATTGAATAGCATTCTCAGAAAGTCCTAAAAACCAATAAAAGATCGGTAAAAGCGTATAATATTTTTTTTCTAAATGATGGATTACTTCTTCTAAATAATCACATTTTTCCATCCACAAAGAAACCCAGGGAAAGCGTAGCAAAGTAGAAAAAGACGATTCTACTTCTACGGGTAACATCTTTAGATCATAGAAACTAATAGCATCATAAATCAAATTTTTCGTCTTCAAAAGTGCATAATTTTTTTGATCGATGAATAAGTAAGGAAGACCATCTTTGGTCAAAATAATTTCATGATAATAAGGATGATAAGGTAAATTTTTTTTAGTAAAATCAAAAACTGCCTGAATAAAAAAAGGATCTCTCCAAACAGGAGCAAATAAATAAGACTGGTTTTGATAAGTAAAATAATAGATCCCATTCGTAAGATGAATATTTTCGATGTTCATCTGGTAATAATAATTGATTACATTCCTCATGAGACCCTCACCCTACTCTAATTTATGTAAGGTTTTTTCGAAAAAGACCTAGCTCTTCTCTGTTTCCATTTTTTATAAAAATAACTAAATAAAAGAAGAATTAATAGAATTTGAATAGGTACTTTTAACCGAGAAACATAATCTTTTAATAGCACCCAATTGGATCCTAGGGCGTATCCGACATATACAAAGGCAAATGTCCACGGAATACTTCCGACAGTAGTATAAAGAACAAAACGAGGAAAGGAAAGACGCATAATTCCGATAGGAAGAGAAATAAGGGTTCGAATAATCGGAAAATTACGACCGATCAAAGCACCAAATAATCCATATTTTGTAAACCAAGAATCGCTCTTTTGCAAATCTTCCTCTTTCATGAAAAAATATTTTCCGTATTTTTTAATAAAGGGAACTCCTCCAAAATAACCCATTGCATAAATGACAATCGCACAAAAAACACTTCCTAAAAGGCCAACCAAAAAAGCTCCCCAAAAATAAAATATTTTTTGAGAAGCTAAAATTCCACCCGTTGCCAGTACAAATTCACTTGGAATTACAATGATTACTGCTTCTAAAACCATGGATAAAAACATTCCGAAATAACCGTATTCTTGAATCAAGTCGGTCAGAAACTGAGTCATTATCTTCACCTAATAAAACTTATGTATCAAACTCTTAGATATGCTTAGCCTCCTTGGATATCTTTTGTACTTTCCGAAAAGAAGCAAAATATAAGAAAAACAGAAAGAGAAAAAAGAAAAGAAGACTAATTTTGCTGCCAGAAAAAAGACAAAAGTCAAAAAAACCATGGAGAACAGTAGGAACTAGAAAACTAAGCGCTAAATAATAACGTTCTTTTTTATAAGAATGATATCTTCGATAGTGTTTCGCAAGTCCTAAATAATACCCCATAAAACAAGCAAAAAATACATGGGCTGGAACGGTTAAAATACCACGGTATAAGGCTAGCACCCAATCTTGATATTGAAATACGTAAAGTATGTTTTCATAAGTAGCAAAACCAAGGGCTAAAAAACAGGAATAAACAATCCCGTCATAATGATAATTAAACGCCTTATCTTTATAACAAATAAAATAAGTCATTAAAAATTTGATCAATTCTTCCGTAAAGCCGACAATCACAAAAGAATAAAAGAATGTCTGAAGGATCGTTTGATATTCATAATGATAAGTTTTGAAAAAGATAGAAAGTAAAATAACGATAATTCCAGATAATATACCGCCAATAAAAACACGAAATAATAAAGAAAACGGTTCTTTTTCCACATGATCTTTTCGATAAATATAAAACCCTAAAAAAAGACTAGGCAAAACAGCTAAATAAAGCAGTAAAATTTTCATAGTATCACCTAGTCTAAATTATAACGAAAAAAAACGTAAATTGCAAAAAAATCTGCAAAATAGCGCAGACTTTTATCATTAATGTAACCTATAAAACTTTTCAAAGAAAAAAAGAGATAATTTCTTATCCCTTAATTTGATTCATTACTTCCTCCGCAAAGTTTTCTTGACGTTTTTCAATTCCGTCTCCTACTTTGTAGCGAATCATCGTAACGATTTCTCCACCTTTGCTTGCAACATAAGCTTTTACTGTTTCTTTGTTTTCTGCTTTAATGAAGATTTGTTCTTCCAAGCAAATTTCTTGATAGAATTTATTTAGTTTTCCTTTTAAAATTCCATCTACTCGATCAGCAGGTTTTCCTTCTTTTAAGATTTGCTCCCGTAACACTTCACTCTCATGATTTGTTACTTCTTGTGGTACATCACTGATACGTACATAACTTGGACTCATTGCAGCAACATGCATTGCAACATCCTTTGCTACTTCTTCTTCTACATTCTTTAAAACAGTTAAAACACCAATCTTACCACCCATGTGAGAATATGTACCAAATACTTCTCCATCGTTTTTCTCAACCTTTTCAAAACGACGGAAACTAATCTTCTCTCCAATTTTAGCAGTAATATTCTTTACCAGTTCTTCTACTGTTTGACCATCTACAGAAAGAGCAAGTGCCTCATCCATAGTAGATACATCATTCGTTAACAAAATATTTGCTAACTGATCTACAAATTTTACAAATTCTTCATTTTTAGCAACGAAATCAGTCTCTGAATTAACTTCCAAAATTACGGCACGATTTCCATCAGTTGCAATTTTAGTAAGTCCTTCTGCAGCAATACGACTTTCTTTCTTTGCCGCTTTGGCAATTCCATTTTCTCTTAACCAATCAACTGCTTTATCCATATCTCCTTGGCATGCATCCAAAGCTTTTTTGCAGTCCATCATTCCAGCACCAGTTTTTTCTCTTAGGTCCTTTACATCTTTTGCACTAAACATAGTAATATTCCTCCCTAGTATTTATTATTCGCTTAATAAGCTAATCAATTCTGCTTTTTTCATAGAAGTATATCCTTCTAAACCACGTTCTTTTGCAAGAGATTTCAATTCTGCAACCGTCATTTTAGAAAGAGAAGAATCCTCTTCTTTTACTTCTTCTTTTACATCCTCTTTCACTTCTTCTACTGGAGTCTCTACTTTTACTTGTTCTTCTTGTTTCTTTTCTTCTTTCCCTTCTGGGCGATTTCCTTTTTTACCACTTCTTGGTTTTTCTTCTTCAGTAACAAAATCAATGATTTCATTTCCGTTAACTTCAGCAATAGCGTTCGTTAATACACCAATCATAAGTTTTACAGAACGAACCGCATCGTCATTTCCTGGAATAACGTAATCTACCATATCAGGATCACAATTCGTATCAACAATACCAAAAACTGGAATTCCTAAAATTCTTGCTTCTTTAATAGCAATTTCTTCCTTTTTAGGATCTACGATAATCAAAGCATCTGGTAACTTCTTCATATCACGAATTCCACGAAGATATTTATTTAACTTATCATATTCTTTTTTGATTCCAATTACTTCTTTTTTAGGTAATAAATCAAATGTTCCATCTTTTTCTTGTTTTTCGATTTCTTCCAAACGTTTTACACGACTTTTGATGGTTTTGAAGTTAGTTAACGTTCCTCCTAACCATCTTTCATTAACAAAGTACATACCAGTACGATTAGCAGATTCTTCTGCTGCTTCTTGCGCTTGTTTTTTCGTACCAACAAACAAGAATTTTCCACCATTCTCAGCAATAGATTTTACAACTTCATAAGCTTCCTCAATCTTCTTTGCTGTTTTTTGTAAATCGATAATATAAATATCATCACGTGTTGAGAAAATGTACTCCTTCATTTTTGGATTCCATCTTCTTTTTTGATGTCCGAAATGAACACCAGCTTCTAATAAATAATTCATTGAAACAACTGACATAATTTTTTCCTCTCTTTCGTTATACACTTATTAACTTCTAAGATTCATCACCCCAATGGGGCACTAGACAAATCCATCCATTAATATGATTATTTTTTTATTGATTTAAAGCATCTACTAATTCTGCTTTTTTCATAGAAGTATATCCTTCAATTCCCTTTTCTTTTGCAAGAGATTTTAACTCTGCAACAGTCATCTTAGAAAAATCTACGCTCTCTTCTTTTGCTGGAGCAACTTCCTTTTTATTTTCTTTCTTTTCTTGCTTCTTTTCTACTTTTGAGAAAGATCCTGATTTTACCATTGCTACTAATTCTGCAAATGCTTTTTCATCACTTACAGCAAGTTCTGCTAATACTTTACGATCCATCTCTACACCAGCTTGGTGAAGTCCGTTAATGAATTTTGAATAACTGATGTCATTTTGACGACAAGCAGCATTAATTCTAGTAATCCATAACTTTCTAAAATCTCTTTTCTTTTGTTTTCTATCACGATAAGCATATTGTCCAGAATGCATTAGTTGTTCTTTTGCTGTTTTATATAGACGATGCTTACTACCAAAGTAACCCTTTGCTCTCTTTAATACTTTTTTATGACGAGCTTTTGTAACAGCTCCATTTTTTACTCTTGGCATGTTAAATTCCTCCTTCTTCCTTACTTAATAATGTTTTTAAGTCTTTTTGCGTCTGCACTACTTAATTGACTTCCCTTACGATTTTTACGATTGAAGCTTGCATTTTTGCTTCCTGTATTATGTCTACTACCAGGACGTCCAATCGTTACAGTTCCACTTTTTCTAACGTTTAATACTTTTTTCGTCCCTTTGTGTGTTTTTAATTTTCCCATACAATTTCCTCCTTATTTTTTCGGTGCTAATAACATAGTCATCGTTCTACCATCCAATTTGGCCGCTTGTTCTACTGTCGCAATGTCACTAATTCTATCGGCAAAGCGCTCAAGTACTTCTCGTCCAAGTTCGGTATGAGCAAGTTGACGTCCTTTAAAACGAATAGATAATTTTATTTTATCCCCTTTTTCCAAATATTTCTTTACATTTTTTAATTTGGTTTCAAAATCTCCTACGTCAATGACTGGAGAAAGACGAAACTCTTTCGTTTCAAAAGAATTTGCTTTTTGTTTTTTCAAAGCTTCTTTTGCTTTCTTTTGCCTTTCATAACGATACTTATTATAGTCCATTATTTTGGCAACTGGGGGATTTCCGTTTGGATTAATTAATACTAAATCCAAATTCGCATAGCTTGCCAAAGTAAGAGCATCTTTTAAAGATTTCACTCCTACTTGTTCTCCATGAGGACCAATCACTAAAACTTCACTTGCTCGGATTTGTTCATTTCGTAACAAATCTCCCTTTGTATTTGCGATAATTAACACCTCCTAAAATGATAAAAGAGTGAATTTTTTATCCACTCTAAAAACCTAATAAACTGGCTTTTGACCCATCGCTACAAAAAGCAATCAGGTGGATAAAATCTCTTTCCGCATATTATAATATATTCTTAAGAAACAAGATTAAGCTTCGTATACACTAACTTGTTTTTTATTTTTTCCAACACGTTCGTATTTGACAATACCATCCATCTTTGCAAACAATGTATCATCACTTCCACGACCCACATTAACACCTGGCATAATTTTTGTTCCACGTTGACGATAAAGGATACTTCCAGCACTTACGAATTCTCCATCCGCAGCCTTTGCTCCTAATCTACGTCCAGC
>CALVKE010000031.1 GCA_944332535.1 uncultured Bacilli bacterium | reverse complement strand
TATCCATTATAGCTTCCTAATTATTACACTTAGTACAATAAAAGATTTTGTTTTAGAAAACAGCAAAAAGAAGACAAAAGAAAAAAGTCATTCGTCATAAGACGGTGACTTTTTAATATTCTACTTTCTCAAGATATAACCCGCAAGCAGGAGCTGCTTTCCAAGCAGACGCACGAGACTTATTTTGCAGTAACTCTTCCACTTCTTCTTTCGATCTTTTCCCAAGACCTACCAAAATAAGAGCACCTACCATGTTACGAACCTGATATTTCATAAATCCGTCTCCCGAAAAAGTAATATCTAAAAAATCTCCCTTTCTTTCAAAAGTAATTTGATAAATTTCTCGAACCGTATTTTCTCTTTTATCTTCGCTATCCACAAAACTGCGAAAATCATGTCGACCTAAAAATACTTTTGCCGCCTCTTCCATGAGAGAAATATCTAATTCTTTTCCTAATGGATAACAATAATTTCGCATCAACGGATTATATTCCCCCATCGAAATTCGATAATTATATGTCTTACTTTTTGCCATATATCTTGCATGAAAATCAGAATCCACTTCTTCTACTTGATATACATGAATATCATCCGGTAATAATGAATTAAGACCTCTTTTGATCTTAAAACAAGGAATGGGATATTGAAGATCAAAATGCGCAACTTGCATCAAAGCATGAACTCCTCGATCTGTTCTTCCAGATGCAACCGTTATCGTCTTCTTCTGGCCATTCAAATAACTAACTGCCCTTTCTAACTCTTCCTGTACTGTTCGAAGACCTGGCTGCACCTGATATCCAAAAAATGCTGTCCCATCATAAGAAAATAAAATTTTATAACGCATTTAAGACCTCCCATAGACAAATACAAAAAACAAAAGAATCGCTGATGCTAAAACATATTTCATATCAAGAGAAGTAACTTCTGCTTTTTCATAGTACGTTCTCTTAGGAAACATACGGTAAAACCGATATTGAAACCCAAGGAAATAATGAAAAACATCTCTCTTGCTTTTCTCATAACTCTTTTTCAAAATGTTAATCCAATCTTTTCCTTGTAAAGATTTTCCATACATTTGATAAACTTGATGAAAATCTTTGACGTTTTGTTGATAGCATTTACAAAAATGACAACAAGAAAGAACTTGATAACTAATAGAAGGAGGATACTTTCCATAAAAAAGCACTTCTAAAAAGGTACGAATCTCTTCCATTGATATAATGGAAACCAATAAATAGCAAAGTAAGAAAATATCTAGTAACTTTAAAAGGAAAAAGAAAAAGGGAAAAAAGAAAGAAAGAAAAAATAGAAGGGATTCCACACCCAACAGATAATAATTACAAAAAAAGGCAAATGTAAAAATCAAAAAAACAAAAAAGAACACAGGATTTTCTAAAAGAATTAAACTAAGGAATAAGCAAAGAAAGGCTAATATCTTAGCAATAATATGAACATCTCGTAAATAAGAAAGATCTCTACACATGTTTATACACATCCTTTATCAAGTCTAAAATATCCTTATGATAACTAAGCCTCACACCTTTTTCCTTCGCTAAACGCGTAAAAGCAATTAAATCAGGAAGTTCTATTTGATGATGCTCTAAAAAAGAAAAATCACGAAATACTACACTCGTTTTGTCTTCTCGAATACATTCTCCATTTTCCAAAACAACTAGCAAATCAGTAAACGCATAAAGTAAATTAACATCATTACTAGCAATTACAATCAACTTATCTTTTCTCTCTTTCATCTTCTGAATCAAAGATAAAACTACCCTTTTATGATTATGACTCAAATAACAAAAAGACTCATCAAATAAAATTACTTTAGGATTGACCAAGAAGGCGCATGCTACTTTAATCAACATTCTCTCGCTTTTAGATAATGTTTCTAACTTACGATGTAAAAAAGAATCCGCTAAACCAACTAATTTCAAAGCATCCAACATTCTCTTTTTTAAATCACGAGAAGTATATTGATAATTTTCAACAATAAAGTTCATCTCTTCTTCTACTGTATCCATAAAAAATAAATCTTCTTGCGAAATAAGGGCTACCATTTGTTGAAATTTACGAATATTATCTTTTTCTATTTTTTCTCCATCAAAGAAAATCTCCCCCTGATAAGGTTTCGTAAGATCTAATATCTCACAAACCAAAGACTTATACTTTCCTGTTAAACCGACAATATGCTTCGAAGAAATCGAAAAACTAAGATCTCGTAATAACTTTTTTCCTTTATAAGTATAATTTAATTTTTCTACTTTTACTTCCATAATTTCTCCACCATATCTTCCATCTCTAGGTAAACTCCATCTAAAATTTCATAAAAAGAAAGCATATGCGATAAATCTACCATAAAGGGAAGTTCTAACCCCAACTTTTTTAAATTTACATCTTCTTCTAAAATACTTTTGGTGCTTCCTTCCATCACAATTGCCCCATCATTTAATACATAAGTATAATCACAAAACAAAATATCCTCTAAATTAGAACTAGAAAGAAGAAGCGTCATTTTATTCTCTTGACAATATTGTTTTAATTTAGCAATAACTTGCTTTTTTCTCTTTCTTCCAATCATTAAGAAGGGATCATCTAATACTAAGATAGAAGGATGATGAACGAGTGCCAATAAAAGCCGAAGGATCGCTTTTTCCTCCTGGGTTAAATCTTCTTGTTTTTTATCTAAAAAAGAAGATACCTCAAAAAAAGAGACAAGATCCTTTATTCGCATCTCCATATCTGATTTTGTATAGCATAAATTCTCTAGAGGAAATAACAATTCTTGATAAACGCTTTCGAATAAAAAAGGAATCCCATCTGAAAACACACATCCAAACTTCGATAAATCAGAAGACCCCTTTTTGGCATTTAAGTAACCATATCCGACCAAAATACTATCATTACTAGGCAGGATACCTGCAATCAGTTTTAAAAGAGTCGTTTTTCCTGAAGAACTAGGCCCGATAAAAGCAACAAAACGCCCCTCTTCTACCGAAAAAGAAAGATCATCAATAATTGTTTTTCCTCCCGCTTTATATCGGAGAGATTTTACTTGTAAAATAGGAACCATATCCATCACCTTTTTGTAGGTATATTATAACGCAAATTCCCACAAAACAAAAGAGATTTCCGCGAGTTTACATTATTTTTTGAAAAGTATAAAATAACTTTTGACAAGAAGACGGATTCTGTTTTATACTGATGATATAGGGTGATAGAATGAGTATAAAAAATATAAACATCGTAAAAATAGGAGATCAATATGGAGTACGGATTACATCGTATGACAAAAACAGATTAAAAAAGCAGACCTATTCACTGCGGAGACTATTAATTGGCGGACTTACTACTCTCTCTCTTTTAACTGCGATAGGACTTCTTGCGACCAAAAATGAACGAAGCTATCAAAGAGAGGCGAAAGTAGTGGAAGCAATGCTAGAAGTCGCTGATCAAATGCAAGATGAAATCATTCAAGTTGGTGGAAAAGAATATAATATCGGAGAGGAAATTAGAGAGTACGTCGAGGCAAAAGAAGAGTTGAATGAAGCCAAAAAACTAGGAAACGAAGAGATGATCGAGCGAAGCGAACAAGAAGTAAACGAAGAGAAAAAGCAAATCTTTGATATTGCCAAACAACAAGTAAAAAACGCTGCAGAACAATATTTCCCAGAAGAAGAAAATGCCCATTTAGAACTCTACCGACCAGATAACAATCAAGATCTTAGTTATTTTGTTAACCAGGTAGAAGGAGGAAACTTTATTTTCGATAGAGAGGGAAAAGTAATTAACAGCTTTGAACTACAAAATGATTATGCACAAACCGTCATCGATGGACATGATGCGGACAAGATCGTTACCGAAATGCCAGACTTCCTAGAAGATGGATTAGAACAAAAAGGAAATAAATTAAAATAAAAAGGTTAAGAATTGCTCTTAGCCTTTTTTTTGTCTTGAATTCGATAAACAATTTTCATAATAAAATGAACAGATGCAAAGCGAGAAAAAAACTTAGCGCAACGCATGGTAAACCCTGGAACAATAACTCTTTTTCCGCGAAACATCCCATCCACTGCATATTTTGCAACATCTTTACTAGATAAAGGGGAAACCGAAAACTCTACCCCTGCCCGTTTGTTAAAATTCGTATCTACTGGTCCCGGACATAAACAACATACCTTTACATGAGAATGCTCCTTCTCCAGTTCATAAGAAATCGCCTCAGTAAGACTCCGAACATACGCTTTGCTTGCATAATAACTGGCCATTAAGGGACCTGGATAAAAACTAGCAGACGAACTAACATTCAGAATATATCCCGAATCGCGCTTTTTCATATCTTTTAAAAACAATTTGGTTAACACATGAACACTCATCACATTCACATCAATCATATTCAATTCTTGCGAAAGATCCGTAGAAGTAAATGGTCCATACACACCAAATCCAGCATTATTGACAACAACATCAATATTTTCATTTTTCAAAAGGACATAAAGAGATTTCAAATTCTGAAAATCTGCTAAATCCATTACGATAATTTTCGACTTATTTTTAAGAGAAGCCTGCACTTTTTCTAATTGTTCTTTGTTGCGTGAGACCAAAAACAACTCATACCCGAGATTATCCAAATACCTTGCAATCTCTTTGCCGATTCCACTAGAAGCACCCGTTACTAAAGCTTTCATAGAACCACCTCTATCTCTATTATACAAACTCTAAAAGAAAAAAGAAAGCCTAAAAAAAGAAAAGCTTCAAACTTTTCTTTATTTCCTCAATTGTAAAAGTAAATTCCACCCCTAAACATTTCAAAGTGGAATTTACTTGTTCAAAAGACAACAGTGTAATTTAGTCGTTCAAACAATTATAATATGTTTGATGGTGCTTATCAAAAGAAAGGAGTTTTAAAATGTCTAATCATAAGCATTTATCATTTGATGATAGATTAACTATTGAAAAAAATTTATATCTA
>CALVKE010000030.1 GCA_944332535.1 uncultured Bacilli bacterium | reverse complement strand
TTGTACCGCAGGATTTGGTTGGTATCAGGAAGAAGGACAGGATGCTATCAGTTTAGAACCAGGCAAGGTAATCGTTATTCCTGCCAATGTAAAGCACTGGCACGGAGCAAAAAAGGATTCATGGTTTGGCCATATTTCTATTGAAGTACCTGGTGAAGAAACACAAAATGAATGGTGTGAGCCTATTAGTGACGAGGAATATAATAAATTAGGAGAGTAATCACGAACCAAAAAAACAAGAACACAGCTTTTTAAAAGAAGATTCGCTTTCTAAGATTAGGAGATTATCTTTATGATAGTCCTTTTTTTGTATCGTAGGAAATCTCTTATCCAGTTAAAAATCTTTTGGGAAGAAAGGAAAAAGAGTTTTCGAGAAAAAGAATTTATGATATGATAAATAACAGGTGGTAATTATGTGGAATAATTTATGGAGTTCTTATCAACAGTTAAAAATTAGAAATCGTTTTATTACAATATTGACCAATTCTGTAAATGGGCCAATGATTGAAATGGCAAAGGGAAAAAATACCAATCAATTTGTAAAAACAAAAAAGTTTAAAGAAGGATTGGACAAGGCGGTGCAATATCTACTTCCGCAATTTACGTATCAGGAATGGCTAGTCATTTTAGCAGGAGACGACACTTATCAAAAAGCATCGGATGATCCCCAAGTAGATATTACAGTTAATTTAACTAATTTTTTAAAAGTGCATTATCAGGAAATCTATCGTACCTTTAATATGAAATGGTATGAAGAATATCAAACCAAAGAGTTAAGCGAACTTTATAATTTGATTTTGGCAGAAGATGTTTGCATTCATAAAAAGAAAGGATCTGCTGTGCTATTTAACTACCAAGATGGTTCTCGCATGTGTTACTCTCCAGAATCCGGAGAACGATTAATTGTAGAACATATCTCAGTGGAAGAAGACTCCGTATTAATCACTTTAGTAGGACCAACCAAAATAGATACTCCTAGCTTTTTTCAGTATTTAAAAAACTATCTTTTTCACAATTACGAATAAAAACAAAAGTAAAAAGGAGAAGTTGTATGTTTCAAGTAGGCAAAGATAGAACACTTTATTTTGATCAAAACGGGCAAATCATGGGGATGCTCACTTATCCTAAGGAAGCAAGTGGTGTAGTAAATATAAATTATATTTTTGTAGACCCCTCTCTTCGTGGAAGAAAAATTGCAAGCCAATTACTAGAACATGCTTTTTCCTATCTTGTACTGAAAAACGAAAAAATAATATGTAGTTGTCCTTATGTAAAACATTGGCTTCAAAAACATCCGGAATATCAACCTTTTGTCGAAGAATAGAAAGTAGGGAAATCTTATGAAAAAAACCAAATGGATCTTGCTTTTTGTAATAATATTTGTCCTTTTTCTTGGTTGTCTTGCCGTATTAGATTATTATTCTCTTCTTCCTAAAAAGGCATACAGTAACGAAGATTTTGGAATTTCCACTTATCAGAGTTCTAAAGATTATGATCAAGATGGAATCGATGACCAGACGGATCTTTTGATGGGAGCAAGAGAATACGTGGCAAAAAAGCCAAAATATAAAAGTAAATACTATGCTTCTGGATATCCAGATGATGAATATGGAGTATGTACCGATGTAGTAGCGCAAGCTTTTTTACATGCCGGTTACGATTTAAGAGAGTTGGTAGACGAGGATATTCGTGCCCATCCCGAAGAGTATGAAATTTCTGTCGTGGATAAAAACATCGATTTCCGTCGTGTGAAAAATTTAATGGTTTTCTTTGAGAGAAACGCTCAAAAGTTATCGGTTGATAAAAGTCAAATAGATCAGTGGCAAGGTGGAGATATCGTCATCTTTCCGCATCACATTGCGATCGTCTCTTCCAAGCGAAACAAACAAGGCGTCTCTTATATCATTCACCACGGTGGACAACCAGTTTACGAAGAAGATGCGTTAGCTCGCTACGAAATCATCGGACATTATCGTTGGAAATAGACATAAAATAAGGACTAGAAAAATACAAAATAATATGATATGCTTATGGTAGATGGAAGGGAAGGAAAAAGTTATGAAAAAGAAAATAGCTTGGATTGTAGGTATTATCGTTGTTATCGTAGTTGCAGTAATCGCTTATATGGTGGTTAGTGACTCAAAACAAGAAGAACTCTTAAAGCAAGAAATTGTCAATTTATCTAACAAGGATCTTGCCAAAGATGATTTTAGTATTGAAGTAAAAACCAAAGGAGATTATGCATATATTGAAGAGTCCATCAAAAAATATTATAAAGAGTTATCCGACAATGTGAAAAAAAGCAACGAATTGATGTCAGATGAAGATTTAATCAATATTTTATCTCCTAGCAACTTAGCTCAAGAAGACGAGACAATGGATGCAAGTTATCAAAAAGTAACACAAGCCAAAGTACAAATGCAACAAGTGTTACAAAATATGATGGATCTTTGTACAGAAGAGAAAATTTTAAGCTTAATTGACAAAGAGAAAGTAGATAGTTATTACTATGACCTATACAAAGAATTAATGTATACCGAAGAAGACTTAAAAGAACTAGAAGAAACGAGAAAAAGTGCAGAAAATCTTGCCAATACATTAGATGATTTCTTCGATAAAGTATTAGAAATATTAGATTTTCTACAAGACAATTACGGAGATTGGTATGTAGAAGATGACCAACTTTATTTATTAACGGATGAGCAAGTAGAACAATACAATCAACTATACGAAGAGTTGCAAGACTTAGCAAGTGAATTAGAAACATTAGGAACGACCATTTAGGTCTTCTTTTTTTATCTTCTAAAAGACAAAACGATGAAAGTATGCTATAATGAAAGAGAAATAACATGTGCATAAAATAAACAGTAGTAGTAAAACTAAAAATAGGAGGAAAAAATATGGGGAAAAAAATAATTTTAGCTGGAACCGTCTTATTTTTATTATTTGAAGTGTTATATTTTACTAGTAATGCATCGATTGCCAAATATTCGTCTCAAAAAGAAAAAGATAACGTCTATACGATTTCTATGATAGAAGGAAAAGAGCAATTCTTAAAAGATTATCAAGATATTGTATTAGAAGAGAAAGAAGATGTTATTGTAGTACTTGCAAATTCTCATCAAATGCAAGAAATTGATCAAAAATATAATATTACAATAGAAAAATAAAAGAATGTTTGCTATAATGAAATTATTGTAGGTGATGAAAGAATGGAAGAAAGACAAAATCGTTTTATTTTGGTACCGGAAGAAGAGATGCCCGTAGAGGCTGTTACTCCTTCTTCTACTCCCGTTGTCGAAAAAGAAGAAATCGAAGAACAAAAAACCGTAGAGGCTAAGCAAGAAGAAATCCCAGAGTATCCAACACAAACGATGGATGCTTTTATTCCGCCGCTTATTCCAAGTGTCGAGGAGACTTCTCCTTCTGCATCTTTAAAAGTAGAAGATTCTCTTTCGCAAGAGGACGAAGTTGAGTCCCTTTCTTCTCCTTTCGAAACGACTCCCCCTCAAGAAGAGCCTCTACAAGAAGAAAAGATTCCTTCCGCACCTGTTACTAAAGAGCATCAATCCAGACCACAAGAGAATAATTTACAAAACATGATTAATAAAATTTTAAAAATTGATCGTCTGGATCCGGTGAAAGTAGAGCAAGAACCCTCTAGAGTACCGCCTGTGAAAGAAACAGTTGAGGAGACGATCGAAGATTTAGGAGAAGAAGAACCACCAAAACAAGAAACTCCTTCCCCAGAAGAAGGAGAGTTGCTAGTAGAAGAAAAGAAGAAGGAGATACTCCCGAGTTTAGATCAGTTACCGGTTATCTTTGAAAGTGATTTGCTTCCTCGTCTAGAAAAAGAATTGACACCAGGAGAGGTAAGTATCTTAGTGCGCTACGGAGATGATTTTTGTAGTCATCATTATATAACGAATCCGGCCATCGGACGAGATGAAGAAATCAAACAATTGATTCTAACGTTATTAACACCAGAAAAATCCGCCATTTTAATCGGAAAACCTGGTATCGGAAAAACAAGTATTGTCGAAGGTCTTGCTTATCGCTTGCAAAGAGGAGCAGTACCAGACTTATTAAAAGGATTTTCTATTGTAAGTATTAAGACGCCTTCCTTACTTGGAACCCTTCCAACAGGAGAGACACGATTACAAACGTTAGTAGATGAGTTAAAAAAACTAGATAAAATCATTTTATTTATCGACGAGATTCATATGCTAATCGGTGCTAACAACGATTCTGCACTCGATTTTGCCAATATGTTTAAAGAAAGCCTTGGACGTGGTCAAATTAAAGTAATCGGTGCGACTACTACCGAAGAATACGAACGCTATATCTTGCGCGACAAAGCCTTTGTTCGCCGGTTTCAATCCATTGAGGTATTAGAACCATCTCGGGAACATACCATTCAAATTTTAATGGGAACACTTCCTAAAATCGAACAAGAAACAGGCGCAAAACTAAAATACACGTCCTATATTCAAAGAAAGATTATGGGATTTATTACAGATATTACGAGCGAATACAAACGAATTTATGGAATTGGTTCCAGATATCCAGATATTTGCTTAACCTTATTAAAACAAGCCTTTTCTCAAGCAATGTTTGAAAATCGCAAGGAAGTAAACATTTTTGATATTCGAAACGCCATTGAGAATTCTACTAACATCTATCCAGATGTGATTCGAAAAGAACTTCCTAAATTTGATACGACTTTTCAAAAAATTATCGCAGAAGAAAATGGAACTATTTTAAGTTAGAAAAAAACCTTTTCTTACCTGATTAGAAAACAATCAGGTATTTTTTTTTATACTTTTTTAGGGCTTGCTTTTAAAAAGAAATATGCTATACTAAAGATAATAGGAGGGTAGAAAAATGAACTTAAAAAAAGGAAAGAAATTCATACTACTTTTGTTGGGTGCTCTCTTTATGGTAGTAGGGTGTAGTCAAAATTCCAATCAATTAGTAATGGTAACCGAAGCTGGATTTGCTCCGTATGAGTATTACGAAAATGGCGAGATCGTCGGAGTAGATGTAGAAATTGCCAAAGAAATTGCCAAAGAATTGGGAAAGGAACTAGTGATAAAAGACACTGCTTTCGATGTAATTATTAATGAATTAAATAGTGGAAAAGCCGATTTCGCAGCAGCAGGGATGAGTATTACCGAAGATAGAAAAGAAAAAGTAGATTTCACTATTGAATATACGACTTCTAATCAAGTAATCGTCGTATCAAAAGACAGTCCTTATCAAAGTATCTCTGATATCGATCTAAAAGAACAAAGAATAGCTGTTCAGTTAGGTTCCGTTGCAGACACTTACGTTACCAAAAATTATCCACAAGCAACACTTAATCGCCAAAAGAAATTTTTAGTAGCAGCCGAAGATGTAAAAAATAACAAATCGGACTGCATTATTATGGATGCTCTTCCAGCCGAACAATTAGTAAGTAAAAATCCAGAGTTAAAGATTTTAGATGGAGTACTATTTAGTGATAGCTATGGAATGGCAGTAAAAAAAGGAAACAAAGAATTATTAGATAGTATCAATAAAGTCCTCAAACGATTAATGGAAGAGGGCAAGATAGAAGAATACATTCTACAATTCGGAGGTGAATGATATGATTCTTTCTTTTTTTGGAGAATTATCTCATGATTTCTATCGTGCTGTCATAGAAGATGATCGTTATCTTTACTTGTTAGAGGGACTGAAAAATACCTTGATTATTGCTTTTTTTGCAGTTATTTTAGGAGCGGCACTAGGAACAATTATTGCATTAATCAAAAATAATTATAAAGAAAATGGGAAACATAAAATAATGAATGGTTTATGTAATCTTTATGTAACCATCATTCGAGGAACTCCGGCGCTATTACAACTAATGATTATTTATTATGTCATTTTCAAAAGTGTCGATATTTCGATGACGCTAGTTGGTATTTTAGCGTTTGGTCTTAATTCTGCTGCCTATGTTTCCGAAGTAATTCGAGCAGGTATGGAATCCGTTGATCAAGGGCAAAAGGAAGCATCTCTTGCTTTAGGGCTCAGTTATGGACAAACCGTTCGATCCGTTATTCTTCCGCAAGCCATTAAAAATGTTTTACCAGCGTTAGGAAATGAGTTTATCACACTGTTAAAAGAAACATCTGTTGCAAGCTACATTGGTATTGTCGAACTTATCAAGGCAAGTGATATCATTGCATCCACTACCTATGATTATTTCTTCCCGCTCATTATCGTAGCACTAATTTATTTGGTATTGACAATTGGTCTTTCACGGATTTTAAAATTACTGGAAAGGAAGTGGAATCGTCATGCTTACCGTTAAACAGTTAGAAAAATCCTTTGGCGATACCAAAATATTAAAAGGAATCGATTTCTCGATGGAAAAAGGAGATCGGGTAGTTATCATCGGTCCTTCGGGAAGTGGAAAAAGTACTTTTCTTCGTTGCCTTAATATGTTGGAAAAGCCAACCAAAGGAACCATTACTTTCGAGAAAGTAGAGTTAAACCAACACAATTTAGCAAACTTGCGCCAAAAGATAGGAATGGTCTTTCAAAGCTTTAATTTATTTTCTAATTTAACCGTAGAAAACAACTTGATTTTAGCCCCCGTCAAAACGAAAAAGATGACGGAAGAGGAAGCAAAGAAAAAAGCCAAAGCCTTATTAAAAAGGATCAACCTGGAAGACAAAGCAGATGTTTATCCCGATAGTTTGTCCGGTGGGCAAAAACAACGGGTCGCGATCATTCGTTCCTTGATGATGGAACCGGACATTATGCTATTTGATGAACCAACATCTGCCCTTGATCCGGAAATGATCGAAGAAGTATTAACGCTTATGAAAGAAGTGGCACACGAAGGAATGTCCATGATCATCGTGACCCATGAGTTAGAATTTGCACGCGAAATTGCTACCAAAGTAATATTCATGGATCAAGGAAAGATAATGGAAGAATCTCCTCCCGAAGAATTATTTGAACATCCTAAAACCGAGCGTTTAAGAGAGTTTTTATCCAAAATAAAATAAGAAAGAAAGAGGAAAAAAATATGAGTAAAATTCATGTAACGAGCGAAATTGCTCCCCTTAAAAAAGTATTATTACATCGTCCTGGAAATGAACTATTAAATCTCACTCCAGATACTCTAGGACGTCTTTTATTTGATGACATTCCTTATTTGCCAGATGCCATCGAAGAACATGATAATTTTGCCGAAGTATTAAGAGAAAACGGCGTAGAAGTCGTATATTTGGAAAACTTGATGGCCGACGTATTAGACCTAAGTGATGAAATACGAGACAAATTTATTAAACAATTCATCTATGAGGCTGGAATTCGTACTCCAAAATATAAGTATCTTGTATTTGATTACTTAGATGCCATCCAAAACAGTAAAAAGTTGGTATTAAAAACGATGGAAGGAATCCAAATCAGCGATATTTCCAGAAGAAAAAGAGATATTGAAAAGTCACTAGTCGATTTGGTTGAAGAGGAAGATAAGTTTATTGCAGAACCAATGCCGAACTTATATTTTACAAGAGATCCATTTGCTAGTATCGGAGAGGGAATCAGTTTAAATAAAATGTACTCTGTAACAAGAAATCGAGAGACAATCTATGCCGAATATATTTTCACGTATCATCCAGATTACAAAGATCAAGTAAAGAAATATTACGATCGTTACAATCCTTATCACATTGAAGGAGGAGACGTTTTAAACTTAAATGATCACGTTTTAGCCATCGGAATTTCGCAAAGAACTACGCCAGAGGCAATCGATCAACTAGCTAAAAATTTATTTCGGGATCCAGAATGTAAGATTGATACAATTTTAGCATTTAATATCCCATCTTCTCGAGCATTCATGCATCTAGATACCGTATTTACGCAAATAGATTATGATAAATTTACCTATCATCCAGGAATTATGGATACGCTTCAAGTATTTGAAATTACAGAAGGGGATGATCCAAACAGTGATGAGGACTTAAACGTAAAAGAGATGAATGATTCCTTAGAAAATATTTTAGAAAAATATTTAGGACATATGGTTACGCTTATTCCTTGTGCTGGAGGAGACAAGGTATCGGCAGAAAGAGAGCAATGGAACGATGGATCGAATACATTATGTAT
>CALVKE010000029.1 GCA_944332535.1 uncultured Bacilli bacterium | reverse complement strand
GGTGCTCGTTTATTATCGATTCATAACGTTCGTTTTCTAATTCGTTTGACCGAAGAGTTAAGAGATGCGATCGAAAACGATACTTTGCTCGATTACCGGGATCAATTTATTGCGACCTATCAGAAAGGAGAGAAAGAATGACCATTGATATTACCAAATTAAACCAAGGACTCGTAAAAGAAATTCCTTTGGATGAGGATGTATCTTTTCCAGAAGAAATCTTGCAAAATAGTGAAATTCTTCATTTAAAAGACGTTCATTTATCCGGAAATCTTTTTCTTGATGAGGAACAAGAGTTGGTGTTGGCCGCCACATTAAATGGAGTGATGGTTCTTGCAGATTCTATTTCTTTAGAACCAGTTGATTATCCTTTTTCGATTGAAATCGAAGAAAAAATTGAAAAAAAGGAAGAAATTTTTGAAAATACACTTGATATTCTTGATATTTTATGGCAAAATATTGTATTGGAAGTTCCTCTTCGATTTACGAAAGTAGAAGATTATAGTAAATTGCAAGGGGAAGGTTGGAAATTACTTAGCGAAGAAGAGGCAACCACAAGTAATAATCCTTTTGAAGATTTAAAAAGTATGTTTGGAAAGGAGTGATAATATGGCAGTACCATTTAGAAAAGTATCCAAAACAAGAAAAAGAATGAGAAGAAGTCACAATGCTCTCGTTGCTGATACCATGACAAAATGTCCAAATTGTGGTGCAGCAATCAAACCTCATAGAGTTTGTAAGGCTTGTGGACAATATAAGGGAAAAGAAGTATTAAAGAAAGAGGCATAATCTTTCTTTTTTTCTTGTGTCTTTTTTCTTTTTATATTACAATAGAAGATAGGTGAAGAAAAATGTGGTATTCCTTTTGCTTTTACTTTCTTCTTTTTTTTATTTATTCTGTTATAGGATGGGTGATTGAGACTATTGTCTGTTCTTGTTGGGCAAAGAAGAAAGTACTTAACCGTGGATTTTTGATCGGACCTTACATTCCTATTTATGGAACAGCGGCTCTTTTTATGATTTTGTTTTTATCCGAATATAAGTCCGATATTTTTGTTCTTTTTTGCATGGCTTGTGTCTATGCTTCTTTACTGGAATATTTTACTAGTTTTTGGATGGAAAAACTATTTCATGCTAGATGGTGGGATTATTCCGATAAAAAGTTTAACTTAAACGGAAGGATTTGTTTAGAAAATAGTATCTCTTTTGGAGTATTGGGAGTGTTGTTAATTCTTTTTATTAATCCGTTAATAGAAGGAGTACTTCACCTTTTGCCTTCGTTCCTTTTAACGATCTTGGCATTAGTTGCCTTATTTATCTTTTTATCCGATGTACTTCTTACGGTAGTTATCTTATCGCGCTTAGATATTCAAGTAAAGAATATTCGAAGCGATGCTACGGAAGAAATCGACCAAGAGTTTCAAAAAATCTTACGGCAATACCGAGTATTGTACAATCGTTTGTTTGACGCATTCCCTAAGATTGAGTTTACCCGCGGGACAAATGGGGCTAAAATTGTGCGGAAAGTTCGCAAGAAATTAAAAGAATGGAATGATTCTTTGGCCGAGAAAAAACGACAGATCCGAAAAAAGAAAAGAGAGATTCGACGTCTTCGAAAAGAAAAAGCAGATCGTGCTAAAATTCAATTAATTAAAGATGAGATGAAAGAAATACGAAAAGCAAAGATAAAGTAGTATATCTTTCTTTTTTTTGACGCAAAATAGAATGAAAGGAGAAAGTTATGAAAAATTTTACAGAAAAAGATTTGTCTTATGTGAAAGATATGTTTGAGTGGAACACGAATGTTTTACAGTTAACCAACCATTTTTTAGAGGAGTTTTCTGATTCGATAGATGGCGATTCGATCGAGTTGTTGGAGGAAATTTTTGAATTACATTATCAAAATCTTCATCAATGTATTCGCATTTTAAACGGAGAGGATAGTTATACTTTGGAAGAGTGCGAATATGAAGTGGAAGAGGGGGAAGAAGAGGAGGATGAGGAAGATGAATAACGGTCTTGATATGCAAATTAAAAATTGTTTTGCGTGTTTGTTGGAAATGGAGAAGAATATGAGTAATAATTATTCTATTGCAATGAATGAAGCAAGTAGCGATGATTTGTATGAAGATTTTTTTGATATGTTTACCAATATAAAAGATATGGCTCGGGATATTTATTATTTTATGAGTGAGAGAGGATGGTATCCGACAGAGTTTGTAAAAGAAGAGAAAGTTTCTCAAACATTGGATGAGTTATCTACGAAGTTGGAACAATTAGAAAAAGGAGAATAAAAAGAAAAGTCTTGGCCACTAGTTGTCAGACTTTTTTTCATGCACTTTCGAAAGTAATTTTGGGAATATTCCCTTTTCTTTTTCGATAAAATAGAGGGATAGAAGGGTGGAATAAAAAACAGCAATAGAAAATCAAAAAAAGTGTTTGGTTCTGCTTGTCATGACCTCTGTTTAGTGGTAAAATATATAGTATGATATGGAGGTTAAGCAAATGGAAGATGCCCTTGTTTTTATTTTTACATTGATTTATGCACTGGTTCCAATTGCTCTTTTATTGCGTTGTTTTCAGGCAATTGATAAAAGAATTCGTGCATGTCGTATTCGGTATGCGATTCCGGCTTTGTTGCTGACTCTTATCAATATAGGAACTTTTCTTTATCATTGGTTTGTTCAGAAAGTTCCGTTTTTCCGCTTTGATAACTTCACTTTTTTGCTTCCGGCTCTTGCCCTTTTATTAGTTTTAATAATTTGGAATGCTGGACGCAGAAAAGAGAAGATTATTCAAGCAGAAATCACTAGTGATGAAATCGAAAAGGTAAGATTTCAAAAATGGACGAACCACCGACAACAAATAACAGTTACTTCTTCGGATGAAGATGAACTGTTATAATAGAAGGAGGAAGTTATGAAAAAATGGTACAGTAAAATTAGAAAATTTTTCGACGATGATTCTAGAAAAATGAAACAACGCGATGTAATCATTGTCGGCGTTCTAGTTTTATTCTACGCAATTTTGTCTTTTTGGGATTTAGGAACTCTTACCAATCCGCAAACTTTCTTACGCTTTGATGCTGCGGGAAATGAAGCGACCATTCAGATTGATAATGGAGTTACGGAAATTTCCAAGATTCGTCATTATGCTGGAGATGAATCTGGAAATTATATCCTGTTAGGTTCCGAAGACGGAGAGGTTTACTACGAAATTGGTAGAATGGAACAGGACTATGAATTTGCTTGGGTCGATACCGAGGTGATTGCTACGATTCAATACTTGAAGATCGAAGCGGAAAATGCCGGTTCTTATCTAGGAGAAATTCAACTTTATGATAAGTACGGAGACAAAGTAAAAGCCAGTGGGGCAACAGAGCGTAGTAGTTTGTTAGTAGATGAAAGTGAGACGGTTCCGGCTTTTATCAGTTATCAAAATTCGGCTTATTTTGATGAGATTTACTTTGGACGTAGTGCCTATGAGTATGTTAATGGAATGCAAGTTATTGAATGGGTACACCCTCCACTTGGAAAATTGATTCAAATGATCCCTATTTTCTTCTTTGGTATGACGACGTTCAGTTATCGTTTGATGGGAAACATCGCCGGAATTTTAATGATTCCAGTCATTTATTGTTTCGCAAAAACGATGTTCAAAAGTAGAAAATACGCTTGTTTAGCAGCTCTTTTGATGACTTTTGATACGTTCCATTTTGCTCAGACGCGAATGGGAACAGTAGACAGTTTCTTGGTGCTATTCATGATGTTATCTGCTTACTTTATGTATAAGTATTTATTGTTAGATAAATACGATTCGATTAAACCAAAATTAAAGAATTTAGCTTTGTCTGGACTCTTTGTTGGACTTGCCATTTGTGTAAAATGGACGGGGCTTTATTTAGGGCTTGGATTATGCATTGTATTTTTTGCAAAATTAATTCATGATATTTGGAAGGATCGCAAATTGAGTAAGCAATATATTCAAATTTTACTTTGGTGTTGCGTATTCTTCGTAGTAGTACCAATCGTTATTTATGTATTAAGTTATTTCTTATTCCCGAATGTTTATCCAAACGAAGTTAAAACATTTAGTGATTTGTTCCGTCAAATTCAAGGAATGTTTGATTATCACTCTAACTTGGAAGCTACTCATCCATTTACATCCAAATGGTATACATGGCCAATTATGTTAAAACCAGTTTGGTATTATGTTTCTTATCCGTTAGAAGGATTTAAATCAACGATCGTTGGAATTGGAAACCCTGCTATTTGGTGGGTTGGAATTTTAGGATTCCTTTATGTTTTGATTCGCGGTATTCGTTCGAAAAGGCGTGAATATCTATTCTTGGTAGTCATGGTATTATCTTTATGGTTACCATACGCCTTTATCGGAAGAGTAATGTTCTTATATCATTATTTCCCAGTAATTCCTTTCTTGATGCTTTCGATCGTTGCTCTTATTAAGTGGCTTAGTGAGAAGCTTAAAACTGTGTGGGTAGCAGTTTTATATATTAGCGTTGTCATCATTTTGTTTGGATGGTTCTATCCAGTAGTAAGTGGACGGACCATGCCAGAGACTTATATCGATTCCCTACGCTGGTTCGATACATGGATTTTCTAAATTAGACAAGAAAGAGGTCTTTTATGAAAAAAGTGTTATGCGTTGGGCAGGTGGCATATGATGTAACATTGTTGGTAGAAGAATATCCAATAGAAAATAAAAAAATGCGCATGAAGCAAAGAGTAGAGTGCGCTGGAGGTAGTGCTTTTAATTCGGCCTATCTCCTTGCCTCATGGCAAGTGGATACCACCTTTTTAGGAACGATTGGCAATGACTTTTATGGAAGTCAAATCCGAAAAGAAGCTGAAGAGATTCATCTACCTTGTTATTTTCATCAATTGGATAGTTTTACTACAACTAGTTATATTATCGCTAATGTATCGAATGGTTCCCGTACGATATTAACCCATAAAAATCCAGATGCTTTTTATCGTGCGAAAGAGCCAAAGGAAGAATATGATATGTTGGTACTAGATTCTAACGAATTAGAATTTAGTCTTCGCATGTTAGAAAAATACCCAAATGCTATTTCTGTTTTAGATGCTGGGAAAATGTGTGATGAAGTATTGACTCTTGGTTTAAAGGTAGATTATTTTGTTTGTAGTAAAGATTTTGCAGAAAAGTTCACTCACCTTTCTTTGAATACATTAGAAAATTGTAAGAGAGCCTACGAACAAATTCAGTCTCATTTTTCCAATACAGTGGTGATTACTTTGGAAGAAAAGGGGAGTTTTACAAAACTTGCGGATTATGTCCTTGTTCCTAGTATCTTGGTGAAGCCAGTAGATTCTACTGGGGCAGGAGATATTTATCATGGAGCGTTTGCTTATTTTATCTTACAGGGTTATCCGCTTTTAAAAGCGATGCGCTATGCTAACGTAGCTGGGGCCCTATCGGTAGAGCACGTCGGAAGTAAAGCGAGTCAACCATCTTTACAAGAAGTAATAGAGGTAGGAAATGACGATGCTTTTCTCTGATTGTAAAACGTTAGATCTCCATGGTGAAACACGAGAAATTGCTCGTATTCTCGTCAATGAGTTCATTGACGATTGCTATCGCATGAAGGAAGAAAAAGTCATTATCATTCATGGGATAGGAAGTGGCATCTTAAGAAAAGAAGTAAGTAATGTCTTAAAACATAACCCAAAAGTGGCTCATTATTCGATTGATTTTTTTAATGCAGGTCAGACAATTGTAGAATTAAAAGACAATGTTTGACAAAATAGTAGACTTATGGTATAATATGACACATAAATCCAGGAAAGAGGGGGAAATTATGTATAATGAATATGATGAAAAGGAAAAAAAGGATTTTTCACTTCTTAAGAATTTCTTAATGCGATTAATCCTGATAGTAATTTTCGTATTACTATTAATCTGGTTAGTACCATGGCCAGATATGAGTGGACTTGCTCCACTTCAAGAGCAAATCTTTAATAATAATATTAACACCATGAAGGAAGCAGCAATTGGTTATTATACAACAGAGAGACTTCCACAAAACGTAGGAGATAAAAAGACACTTACTTTACAAGAAATGTTAGATTTGCATCTGTTGACTCCATTTGTTGATAAGAATGGAAATACTTGTAGTTTAACAGAATCGTATGTTACGATTGAAAAGGTAGATGAAGAAGAGTATAACTACCTAATGAAGGTAAATTTGAAATGTAGCGATAAAGAAGATTACATTTATGTTTACTTAGGATGTTATTCTTATTGTGAAGGATATATCTGTGAGAAGAAGGAAGAGGACGAAATTAAGGATCCATCACCTACACCTACGAATAAGCCACGTCCAACGACTACTCCAACACCTACTTCAAACCCTACGGATAGTCCAAAACCAACGGATTCACCAGATCCAACACCTACTGATTCACCGGATCCAACAACATCACCTACACCTACTGATTCGCCAGATCCAACAACGTCACCTACACCTACTGACTCACCAGATCCAACAACATCACCAACGCCAACTACAACTCCAGATCCAGATGATAAATACGAATACGAATACAAAAAGACAACAGAAGCAGAATATAGTGCTTGGTCTAGTTGGAAAGTATGGACATACAATGATAACGACAATGTAAATTGGACCAATACAGATACTTATCAAATTCAAGATTTAGGTGCACAAAAAGTACAGATTGGTACTCGTGTAAATACAGGAGTTGTTACTCGTCAAGAGTTAACCAAAGTAGGTACAGAAAGTTATAAAGTATGTACAGGATATTCTTATACAGCTGATAAGACGACCTTATATGAAATTGTTAGCGATTGGGCATATACGAACGATTACTATAGAGGATATAATCCTCCTGCTGATACGATGACAACTCGTTGGGTACTTCAAGATTGGAAAGTAAACGAGTGCGTTGGAACTTGTACGAACCATGTATACTTAGTATATAGAAAACAAACTCGTCAAGTAAAACAAACGACAGAGGCTACTAATATCTCTGCTACATGTACTGGTATTGAGACAAGAAGTGTAGATATTTATATTACAACTATTAAATCACAAACATTGAAGACAGAAATACCATTATATGGTTACAAGAAATTCTATCGTGATCGTACGCGTAAACTAATTTCTGCAGGTTCTACGAAATACACATGGAGTGATAGTCCAAACGATGCTAATTTGATTAGCCAAGGATGGAAACCAACCGGAGAAAAACGGAAGAAATAAGGAAAGGAGATGGACTAAATGAACGGAAAGATTACCAATATTAAAGTAATTTACGATAACCAATTGAGTCAATTTGAAAAGGCTTATGTGGTTATTGACGGAAAAATGAACGTGGTGGAAAACCATAGAGAAATTGAGGAACTTCTTGTTCGCTTAAAGAGTCAAGAAAATAAAAGCTTAAAAGAAATATCTCCTTCTCTATATCAAATAGTATTTAAGTATGATAAGGAAAAGGCTAAGAACGGAAATTTCGTTCCTAGCCAAACCTATCTCAATGTCAAAGAGAAATGGGATAAAGATGCTTATCTTATGAATGCTTCTTTAAAAAGAACTAGTCCTTATAACGGAAAGAGAACTTCCCGTTTAAAGAAAGCAGCAGCAATTGCTGGAGGGACTGTTTTACTTGGTGGTGTGTTAGCTGGAGGATACTATTTAGGAAGTACTCGTCAAAATGCACCAGCTCCAGAAGCAGTCGTTGCAGAAACTCCTGTTGTTAATATGGATATTCAAGAAGAAAAAGTAAACCCAGAAACTTGGGAAGAGTTCTTAGAGTATGAAGATACAGAACATAAACAGTATTTCGTTAATTTGATGAATACGAACTTGGAGAATAATATTAAAACAACAACTGCCAACGGGAAAGAATATACTTATATGATTTCTCCAGATAATATGAGTGCTGCTTATTTGTATTATAATTGTATTAACATGTCTAACGAAGAGATCTTAGCTATTGTAGGAGATTATCAGCTTACTGGAAATGCTGATTCTACAAAAGATATCGTTAATCAAACGAATGATTTCTTAGACTTAGTACGTCTTAATATGATTACGGCGGACTCAAAAGAAGATATGTTCCAAATTGATTTTGGTGACGAAGTCGTTGTGGAATTAATGAATTGGTGTCAAGATAAACTTGTTGAGTTTAAAAATGCAGATACAGTAAAAGAAAAACAACAGATTAGAGACGAAGTTCAAGAACATTTGCAAAATTGCTTTATTGATGCTGCTACGGATGATTTTATTAATATGAGAGAACATCCAAGTGCACATATGGTTTTAAATACCGTTCCAGCAACTTTTGCAACTCTCGGATATCCATTTGACGAAGAAGTTAATGACATGTTAGTTGGTGTAGAAGCGGATCGTGACGTTAACGAAGTAAATGGTATTGTAGATGAAGTTTGTTCTGAAATTGACCGTAGAATTGAAAATTTTGAAAATTATCGTAATAATCTAGTTAATCAAAAGAACGCTTTGGAAATGATTCAAGCTAATGGTATGAGTTTACAAGAAGTATCTGAATATGATAGAATTACGAAAGATACTTATGAGTACGATACTCATGATGAACATGAAGGTGTTATGATTCCAATTATGACAGAATATCTTTTGAAATTTACAAAAGTTTCAACTATGGAAGAAATGGACACTCTTTATGAAGAAATGCGTCAGGATGTTTTGACTGAAATCCAAAACAATCAATTAAAAGGTTCTAAAAGCTCTGGAGAGTTTTCTATGTCTAATCCATCAGGAGGACAAAAGGGCGATACCATGAGAGGACCTACGGTTCGAGAAGAGATTGATCCTTCAGAACTTACACAAGAACAAAGAGAACAAGCTGAGCAAGCGGCTCGTGAAGAAGTTGGAGCAGTAACAGAAGAAGAAGGACAAAAACATGTGGAAGAAGTACAAGCAAATGCTCAAGAAGTATATAATGCTACTTTCAACTATTTTTCTGGTACTACTGAGGCAGGAGCTACAGGTCCTTATAATCCTGCTTGGGAACATGACTCTAATGAAAGTATTCGTAATTCATGGGCTCAGGGTAAAGCAGATGGCCTTGCTTATAAAGATGCTCTCTCTCAATCTGGACAAGAAGATCATATTACTAACGATGAAGATTTAATTGATGGAAGTATTACGGAAGATGGTAGTGATGTATTTAACCCAGGAGATTGGGGAGAAATCGGTGGAGATCACGATGAAAACACTAACCAAGACGATGCTCCTTCTAACGGGCAAGAATCTGGCGGAAGCGAAAATGAAAACGAAAATGACAACAGTCAAAATAAACCTAGTGATGGGGGATCTAATGGTGGTGGATCTACTATAACAGATGACGGTGCCGATCAAACACCAGATCATGGTCAAAATCCAAATCAACCAGGTAATGGTTCTGGTTCTAGCGGTGGCGGATCTACGATAACAGATAAGGGTGCTGATCAAACACCTTCTCACGATGAAAATTCAAATCAAAAAGGTGACGCTGCCTCTTCGTCTGATACTGTAGAAGAGAGTGATCCTGTGATTGAAGAAGGAGCTCCATCTAATTCCGTAGATAATATTACGAATGGTGATAACCTAATTTCTGGTTCTGAAACAACAGATTCAGAAGGGGCTGTTGACTTAGATGATTTAGCGAACATGGAATTGCCATCTAGCGCTCCTGCTTCAGATGCTGGTTCACAATCTGTTGAGACTGAAACAGAATCTGCAGCGGTAGAAACACAAGTAGTGGAAGAAGAGACTGCAGCATACTCTGCTGGTACGATAGATGTAACGGATTATTCTGCGGCAATTGACCAATACATTGAAGACTTGGCAAATGCTACGTATACAGAACAAGCAGAACAAAATAATGTATTAAAACGATAAAAATTGAATTGATTTGTGCAAAAAGTACACACAAAGTGTACTTTTTGTTGACAAATTTTGATATTTATGCTATAATATGCATATCTTGAAGGTAGACAAGATAACTCAGGGGGAAAAGGGGTTGAATAATATGAAACAAACATATATATTTGAATACTTGAATGAAAACGATTTTCGAAAGAAAGAGCGTTCTGTTCGTAAATATAACATGCTAGCTTATAAGAAGTTAACATTTGAATATTATCCAGAATTGAAAAACGGTAATTTTTTAGGAAAACTAGTTTCTGTTAATAAAAAAGAAAAGACAAAGTCTTACGAATTAGCACTTCCTACCGATGAATTATTTGCGAAAGTTCATGGAGAAATTCATCTACATTATACCGTATACGAAAAGAATAATATTATTTTATTAACGAACATTACGCCAGAAGGAATCTTAGAAGAAGGACACCGTGCAGAACTTTCTACTTATAAAGGTGTTATGATTTCTAAATCTAATCCAGAAAAAGACATGTTCAAAGTAAACTTATTAAATATGTTACAAAAGTAAAAAAAGTACTTGTAAAAAAATAGAGAATATGTTATTATTAAATGGCGATGGACCCTTAGCTCAGTTGGTTAGAGCAACCGGCTCATAACCGGTCGGTCGATGGTTCGAGTCCATCAGGGTCCACCAACATTTAATACATGCGAGTATGGCGGAATTGGCAGACGCGCTAGACTTAGAATCTAGTGTCTTCGACGTGCAGGTTCAAGTCCTGTTACTCGCACCAGTGACGAATCTGTTCGAACTATTCGAACTTTATATATAAATATCAACTCAATTTGGGTTGATTTTTTGTTTTATAAAAAATCATCCTACTAGGAAAGGATGGTGCTTATGATAAATATTATTAAGCAAGAAATTACAATTGAAGAATCTTTAAGACAAAGATTAGAGTTTATTTGTGAGTTTTCACATACTACTCCTACTTTTATCAATGGTTTTATTCATAAGGTAGATAAAACTAATATTTCTTATGTAGAACCTCATAAGATAATCATTAAAGGTATAACATTTCTTGCTTTTAATTATTCTAATGAGATTTATATCAAGAATTTATCTCAAAAGATTAAACTATCAGAATTAGAAGATTATTTAAAATGTATTTAATTTGACAAGAATTGACATTTCTTTAAAAAGTGATAGAATGTTTATCAAGAGAATTTATATCTATTTAAGGGGGTTAAATAGATGTTTAAGAAGATATTTTATAATTATTTAGACTTTAAGAGGTGTCAGTAGTATTAAGCACTTTAATACTTTTGACACTTTTTTTTGGAAAAGGGAGAGTGATTTAATGGAAGAAAAGAAATTATGTGGTCTTTATATGAGAGTAAGCACGGAAGATCAAGCTCGTGAGGGTTTTAGTTTACCAGAACAAAAAGAAAGATTAGAGATATTTTGTAAGTTTAAATGTTATACAATCGTAGATTATTATACAGATGCTGGTATAAGTGCTAAAACAGGGAATTTCAGACCTGAATTTGAAAGATTAAAGGAAGATATTAAAAATAATAAAATAAACACAATAGTAGCCTTAAAACTAGATAGAATAACAAGAAGTATTTATGATTGGGAAAAGCTAATGACTTTTCTTGATGAATACAATGCTTATCTTGATTGTGCTAATGATGAAATAAATACTACTAATGCTAATGGTAAAATGGTATCTCGTTTACTTATGTCTGTATCTCAAAATGAAATAGAAAGAACAAGTGAAAGAACTAAAATAGGTTTAGCAGGTGCTATAAAGATGGGTCATATACCAAATCAGGCACCTTTAGGTTATAAACACGAAGATAAAAGATTAGTCATTGATTATTCTACAAAAGATGTTGTAGAAAGAATATTTGACTTATATTATAATGGGAATTCTTATCAAAAAATAAGTAATATTTTAAACGAAGAACAAGTATTAGGTAAAACTAATTGGCGAGATTCATCTATTGTTGCAATATTAGAAAATGAAATATATAAAGGTGACTTTGTTCATGGCAAAAGAACTAAAAATCCTACTTACTACTCTAATGTAGTTGAACCAATTATAGATAGAGAGAAATGGGAAGAATGCCAAGTTCAAAAGAAACGAAATTCAAGAAGTTATCAAAGAACTGTAACTTATTTATTCTTGCAAAAATTATGTTGTCCTAAATGTAATAGAATTCTAGGCGGTAAAGCAACTACCAAGAAAAATGGACACACATATTATTACTATTATTGTAATGATTGTAAGATAACTATTAAAGAAAAAACTATTGAAGAATACTTTGATATTTTTATAGATGAATTAGTTGAATATGACTCAGTTGTTAATCAATTCTTCTTACCAATGATTAAACAAAAATTTGATGAGCCAAAAGAAGAATTAAAGAAAGAAATTAAAAAACAAACTGATAGATTAGAGAGAATTAGAAAAGCATATATTTCTGGTGCGTTTGATTTAGAAGAATACAATGCTGAAAAGAAAATAGTTGATGATACTATTACCAAACTAGAAGAAGAATTAAATGAAACTGAAAATAGTGAAGAATTAAACTATACTCCACAAGATATCTTACTTAAAAGAGATATAGATTATATCAATAGAGTTAAGTTAAAAGATGAATATGAGAAAAGAACTAAAACTTGGAAAGATTACACTAGAGAAGAAAAAGCAAATTTAATAATGACTTATGTTGATGAAATAAAATTAGGAATAATGCACGAATATATTTATGTCGATAATGTTGATTTTAGAGAGTCAATTTGTAAACCTTGTAATGATTTAGTACAAGCTGGTTATTTAGATGTTAAAACACCAACATTATTTGGGAATTTAGTTGGTTATTTAAGATTTAGTAATTATTTACCAGAAGATGAAATTGGTAAACATATTATGAGACTCCGACAATACTATGATGTAGGTTTTGAAGAAGCAATCTATTATGTAGAAGATAAAGTATTTTACTTTGATTATGTAAGAGATAATAGAGCAATTATAAGAATATTCCCTATGGAAGATTATTGTAAAATAGATCCTGATATGAAAATGAAAGAATATAGATATGGAATAATCTATATTCGTGGTAAAGATGAATTCTTAATGCAAGATATAGATAGTGCATTTGATTATATACCTGATGAATCAAATGATAGTGTTATCTATATGAAAGACCCTATTCCAATAGAAATTGGTGTTAAACCTGTTAAGAAAGAATTATGGTATGAAGAAGATACTGAAGAATAAAATGCGTACATATTTTGTCAGCTTTGCTGATGAAAGTGGGAAAAGCATTTTATAAGACTTATGTAATTTTGTTTTATTACGAAGTTTTAAAACAATATGGAATAAGTCATATAAATGGTTCTAGGGAATCCCTAGCCCACAGGTTATTTTGATACTTGTGTCAAAATACCTAGGGGGTTAAATATTTTGCCATAAACAAAATAGATGCAAAGAAAGGGTGTGATTTATATATGTCAGAACTTGCTTACTCACTACATTTGGGTAGTGATAAAAATAGGAAAAATGTATCAAGAGCAAGAGCAAAATCTAATGCTAGTGGAACTACTTCTCTATCAAATAATGCAATTCAAAATGCTAGACAATTATCTCGTGTTGATAAACATAATTATCGTAAGTATGATGATAATGGGCATTTAATTAAAATAGTTAGAGGAACAACTTCTTTATATAGTGATGTTCAAAAATTATATAAAGATGAATTTGAGAGTGCTAGATTAGAATATAATTCTAAACAAACTAGAGATGATAGAAAAATAGATGATTACTTCAAAAAGATTAGTGATAATTCTAAAAATGATTTGGCTTGTGAAATTATTATTGAACTTGGAGATAAAAAATATTGGGATACTAAAGATGATAAATTTAAGCATAAAATGTCTAATATATATAAAGAACAAGTTAAAGATTTAGAAACTTTAATTCCTAACTTTAAAGTAGCATCAGCTATTATTCATTATGATGAAACAAGTCCACACATGCATATAGTTGGTGTTCCAATTAAATACAAAAGTAAAAATGGTATGTCTAAACAAGTTGGTAAATCTGACGTATTTACTAAAACAAAACTAATTGAATTACAAGATAAAATGAGAACTTTATGTATTGCTAGTTTTAATAAAGAATATGGCTTAAATAATGTATTAAAAACTAAACAAAAAGGTAGAAATAAAGATATAAATGTCAAAGACATGGGAAATTATATTGAGATGCAAGAAGAATTATCTAAAAACAAAGAACGATTAGAAATAGCCAATAAAAAGTCACTAAAACTAGACAATAATTCTAATGAAGTCAAAGATATTGTCAATAATTTAAAAACCACTTTTACTAACAAAGATAAATATGTTTTAAACAAAAATGATAAAGATAAAATTGATAAATTTCTTCAGCAAGTAGATTCAACTAATAAAGAATATAAGAAAATGCAAAAGTTATCTATTACCTTAAATGATGTTGAAACTAAACTTCAAGAAAATAGAGAAAAAGTTAAGGTACTAACTGAAAACAATGATGCATTAAATATAAAAGTTAAATCACTTGAAAATAAGGTTAATAAACAAAAAGATGAAATTGACGAATTAAGAGAAGATAATTCTGCCCTTAAAATAACTATCAATTATTTTGAAAATTTATTTGATAGATTAGTTAAGTTTATTAAAAATAGAATATTTGGTAAAGAAAAGGAACGAGAAGATTATATGCATTTTTCAAAAGAATTATATGAGCATGGAATATTTAGTGATAAGACTATTGAAGATATTAGAAAAGATTATATTTATTCAAAAGAACACGATAATAACAAAGAAAAAAATGATTTTGAAATAGAAATTTGATGATATATCTAGCAATAATTGAAAAAAATGCTATAATATTTGTATCAAGGGAGGTTTAAACTATGATTAAAGCAATAGATAAAAAATATTGTATAGGAGATTTAGTGCAACTTATGCCATACACTGATTCTTGTCATTTAATTGTTAATGCTGATGAGATAATATTATTAAAAGTTGGAGATAAAGTTCTAGTTAACAAATATGCAAACCATCCAAGTAGGAATTTGTTCCCTTATCACGAAAAAGAACAAAATGATAAGAATCATTTTACTGAACTGTTTGAATATAATAAAACTTATTTGAATTTTAGAGGATCAGTGGGGGGTTTTAGTTTTCATCAAGATTATTTTTTTAAAGGTAGTGAAAGAGCATTATATTTAGATCAATCTTTACCAGTTGATGATAGGAATGCAGTAAAAGATTCTATTGAATTAAGTAGACAAGAAATAGAAGAATTATTTGATAGTAGTAATTACGATTCTATGTATGTTATAGATAGAAATGGAAGAATATCGTTTGCAAGAAATGATAAAGATAAAATTTGCATAGGGAAAAAAGTTATTCCAAGTGATGATGAAATTGTAGAAATGGAGTTAAGAAATAGAAAAGGAGATTATAATATAGTTCGAGCTATTAATCCTGAAAATGATACTACTGAAAATTATCAAAAAGCCAATACACCAAAAACAATTGATGAAATAAGAGATTTTAAGGTTTATGGTCCATTCTTTTTTGCAAACTATTCTGATATGTTACTAACTGTAAAAGACGGAAAATTTGATTTAAAATGGTTTAGAATTGATTTTATTGAAAAAGATAGATTTAGATTAACTACTAGTCCAATTGCAATAGTTGAGCCAACTATTGATGATGTTTTAAGTTATTCAGGAAAATATGATATTGATTATACTCCGGAACCATATAAACCACCAAAATCTTTTAGTGAAGTTCATACTGAAGAAAATCAAGCAATGGCTGTTAATTCTACATTAGATTTGATTGATAGCCAAGAACAACCAGAAGATGAATCGATTACTGAAGAAAAAGGTTTAAAAAAATCATTAAGAAGATTATTTAAGAAAAATAATTAAATTTTTGTTTTTAAAAAGTAGCATCAATATTATTGCTACTTTTTCTATAATTTGTTAAAATGTATTTAGTGAGTGATATTTATATCATTTCGAACTATGCAAGAGTTGTAGATATCTACGACACTCGCACCATAAGAGTTTAATCGAAACCCTTAGGTGTTTCGGGTAATTTATAAATGGAACTTGTCAAAAGTTCTTTTTTGTTTATTGGGAATATGTCAAAGGGATTAAATAGAGGGGTAAACATTCCGTTTTCCAATTAGATGACGGCTTATTAAAAAAACTACTTTCATGAAAGGGGAAAGTAGTTTTTAAATTTATAGAGCAATGGTTAATATTTGGCCGACACTTAATGTATTACTGGTTAGATTATTGAGGGTTTTGATCGCATCTACCGTTGTATTATATCTCCTAGCAATGGCATATAAAGTATCTCCTGGTTGCACGATATAAGTGACAGTAGGAGTACTTTCATTGCTTGTTGGAATTTGTAATATTTGCCCAATACTTAGTGTATTACTGGTTAAATTATTTGCGCTTTTGATGGCATCTACCGTTGTGTTGTACTTTCTAGCAATGGCAAATAGAGTATCTCCTGGCTGTACAGTATAAGTAACCGTTGGAGAAGGGGCAGTTTCATTTCCTGTTGGAATTTTTAACACTTGCCCAACACTTAGTGTATTACTGGTTAAATTATTCACATTTTTGATCGCATCTACCGTTGTGTTGTACTTTCTAGCAATGGCGTATAGAGTATCTCCTGGTTGTACGGTATAAGTCGTCGTAGGAGTCATTTCATTGGTCGTTGGAATTTTTAATACCTGCCCAATTTGTAATGTATCACTTGCTAATTGATTTAGTGATCTTAATGCATCTACGGTTGTATTATATTTTCTGGCAATACTATAAAGTGTATCGCCTCTTTCTACTACGTAGGTAATATAGTCATTTTCAATACTTCCTGTTACGCACTCCTCTAAATTTCCGTACAATGTATTTAACGCATTCCAAGTTTGATCATTTACGATTCCCGTCGTTGTTAGATTATTATGAAACTGAAGCCGTTTTACAGCCGTTTGTGTTTCTTCATCAAAAAAAGAATTGATCTCTCCTGTATAATATAGAAGAGTTTTTAACTTCTGTTGTAACTCTCTTACATAACTTCCACTAGATCCATAACTTAATATAGGGTAGTTACTAAACGCTGCAGCGTAGGCTACTTCTGTCAGTTCAAATAATAATTGCCACATTTCTTTGTCTACTATTCCCGTTTCTTCCAAGCCATACTGCTTTTGAAACGCTTTTACTCCTTCTTCTGTTGCTAGTCCAAAATCTCCCGTAATGATGGCATTATAAAACCCTAGTATCTTTAACTTTTCTTGTAAAATCCGAACGTTATCTCCACGATCTCCTAGTTGTAATTTTTCGTCCAACATCTAATCACCTCAATAAATTATATTCATTAGTTTGGAAATATTTATGTATAATATAAAGAAAGGATATAATAGATCCCATCAGGAAAATCATTCTATTATATAAGGTGAAATATGGCAAAAGGAAATTTAGTGGTTAACGTCTATAGTGATACGATCGCAAATCCTGTTTCGAATGCAAAGGTGGTTGTGTCAAAAGATGGAGTGGATTTAATCACAGAGATGACGGATGAAGATGGAAATACGCCTTCTATTTCCTTAGATACCGTTGATAAAAGCTATTCGGAAGAAGAGCAACATGAGGTGCGGCCCTATGAAACGTACGATGTTGCGGTTACGGCATTAGGGCTTACTCCAACGAAAATAGAAGGGGTACAAATTTTTGACGGGGTAACTTCTATTCAAAATATTTATTTAACTTCGATTGATGAAAAGCAGAAAGAAGAGATTTCTGTGATTACTCCTAATACATTATGGCAAGAGTATCCACAGAATATCCACCAAGAAGGGGAGGACGATGCGTTTACTCCTTATGTTCTCTCAGAAGTACTCGTTCCGGAAAACATCGTTGTTCATGATGGAATTCCAACTAATTTTAGTGCTCCTAATTATACGGTTCCCTTTATCGATTATATTAAAAATGTTGCTAGTAGCGAGATTTATAGTACATGGCCAAAAGAGACGATTAAAGCAAATGTTTTGGCAATTATTTCCTATACATTAAATCGAGTATTTACTGAGTGGTATCGCAGTAGGGGATATGATTTTACAATTACGTCTACGACGAGTTACGATCAAAAATATACCGTAAACGGAACGATATTTGAACCAATTTCTCGCGTTGTCGATGAGATATTTAATAACTATATAAGACAAGGATACCGAATCGAACCTCTTCTTGCTCATTATAAAAGTAGCACGACAGAACCGGGGAACATGAGCCAATGGGGTTCCAAAGAATTAGGAGATAGAGGATATAATTATTTAGAAATATTAAGATATTATTATGGAAACAATATCAATATTTACGTAGCAGAAACAACACAGGAGTATCCTTACTCATTTACTACTACTTTAAAAGAAGGAGACTGTAGCATAGATGTTTATCGCCTACAAAATACCCTCAATTATATTCGCGGAAGTTATCCCGGTATTCCGATAATCGAAAATCCATCTGGTTATTTTGATAGTAGTACAGCAAGAGCAGTTAAAACCTTTCAAAAAGTGTTTAACTTATCCCAAACAGGTACTGTCAATTTTTCTACTTGGTATATGATTTCTTATATTTTTATTGCAGTAAGTAAAATGACGAATAGTATTTATAGCTAATAAAAAAGGAATTTCTTTCCTATTGATGATTATAGGAAGAATTCCTTTTCTGTTGGCCTTTTTAATCCGTCTGGTGTGAGAAGATAGATACTATTACATACTTCTTCTATGTATTTTCGATCATGGGATATACTGATAATGGTTCCCTGAAAGTTTTTTAATACATTTCGAATCACAGGGTTGGATAGGGGACTTACGTTTCTTGTTGGTTCATCTAGTAATAAGCAATTGCATTTGTCGATTGCAAATTTTACTAAGAAGAGCTTGGCTTTTGTCCCATTACTTAATGTCTTTATTTTACCAGTCATCTCTTCTTTGGTAAACTTCATATTTCCTAGATACGTTCTTGCTTTTGTTATTTCTTCTTGCTTCTTGCTTGGTACGAGATAATCTAATACATACGCATCGTAGGGAAGGGTATCTTCGTAATTTTGGGGCATATATCCTACTTTGATATCTTCTCTTTTCTCTAGTTGTTTTTTAATTTCTTTTAGTAACGTTGATTTCCCAACGCCATTCTTTCCTAAGATACCGACATGGGAGTTGCCAATAATTTCCAAAATTATATTTTGGGATAGTATTTTTTCATTGACTGTGAGTTTAGGAATGTTTAGATTTAGGATTGTTTTGGTTTTAGGAACATATACTTCGTCAAAAAAGAAACAAATTGCCTCTTCTAAATCCGGTTGCTCGGTTCGCTTCGAATTATCCCATTTTCTTTCTTGAGATTTTAAAGCATGCATTTTTTTCTTTAATAATCTTCCGCCATGAGGGTTGCTTCTTGAGATCGTGTTTTGTTGATATTCTACTTTCTGCATGATTTGTCTTAATTTTTCTTGCTTTTGCTCGAATTCTCTTTTTTCTTTTTTCGCAATCTGTGTTTGTTTTTCGATTGCGCCGAGTCTTGCTGCAATATAGTCTTCATAACTTGCTTTTTTTAGTGTACATCGACATTCTGTTTTGTGTTTGATTCGTTCTAGATGAAGAATTTTATTGGCTGTTTTTTCCAGAAGTACTTCATCGTGGGAAACGTATACTATTGGCTTGGTAGTACGATTGATAAAGTGTTCTAACCAATTTAGAGTGGGAAGATCCAAATCGTTCGTAGGTTCATCTAAAAATAAAATATCGTTTTCTTCTAGCAAGAGTTTCATGATTCGAACCTTTACTTTTTCCCCGCCCGATAGAGTACGCATAGTTTGCTCTAAAACGGTATCCGATAGTTGCAACACTTCTAAATACTTGTACCAATCGTTGATTTTGTTCCAGTAGTCAACATTATCCTGGAAGAGAAAATCAAATACCGTTTGATTTAATACCTGTTCTTCTATGGTTTGTTCTAAATATCCAATTTTACTGTTACAGCGAATGCTTCCTTCTACTTTCGCATAGGAACAAATTCCCAAAATGGCTTTTAATAAAGTGGATTTACCATTTCCTTCTTCTCCAATAATCGCAAGTTTATCGTTTTTATTTAGTGAAAACGATAAATCTTTAATATAATAATTATCATCTATTAAAATACTTATATTTTTTACTTCTAACATCTTATGCCTCCTTTTTTGGCATAATCTAAGTTTATGCCCGACTTATCCTTCTGTTCTCATGCTATCCCTCCTTTGTTCCACAGAAAAAAGCACTTCTATCATTATGCAATAGAAAGTGCTTTTTAGGTATTTTATAACAGGCCAATAATCAATCTAAAACATAATGAAATATTTCTTTCTTGTTTTGTTGATTATTGTTTCTCATCTTTTCACCGTTCTTTCTGTTTCTACTATACCATGTTTTCTTAAAATTTACAATCTCTTTATTTCATAATACTATTATAAATTTTATTTGCATTCGTAAAATCTACAATTTGTTTAAAATTATTGAAATAATTTTCTTTATTGTTTTGTACGTTTAGATAGTAGGCGTGTTCCCACATATCGATATTTAATAACGGAATTTTTCCATGAAGTAGGGGAGTATCTTGATTAGAAGTATTGACGATGTCTAACTCTCCGTCTTCTTGGATAACGAGAAAGGTGTATCCCGATCCTTTTAATTGCAAAGCCATTTTTTTCATTTCTTCCATAAATTGATCGAGGCTTCCATATTTTTTGTCTAGTTCCTCTTTTAGTTTGTCTATTGGTTGCTGAGGTTTTGGGTGGATACTTTTCCAGTATAAATTATGATTGAGGACTCCTCCTAGGTTATAGAGAATATCCTCTTGATCCGCTTTGAGGAATTCGTCGATATGATAGATCAATTCTTCTAAAAGATAACGGTAATCATAGCGATTCTTTCGCAGTAATTCATTTAATTTGTTGAGATAATTTTGTTCGTGTTTATGATAATGTAGGCCCATAGTATGGGTATCAATAAATGGTTCTAAATCTTGAAACAAATAAGGTAATATTGGTAATTGATACATAAACATCACTCCGTTATAATGTATGAATCGATTGGTCTTTGGGTGCTTTCTTTATTTTATCTTTTTTAATTCTTCGTTTATTTTCTCGATCGCCCTTTTTACAGCGTCTAAGTCTTTTTGATCCGTATTGTTCTTTTGATCTACGACGGCTTGTTGGGATTGGTAGGTTTGAATGGTTAATCCAATTAGTTGTAACCAATTGCCTACGCTATCTTGTTCTAAATCGTTTAACTCTTTTGCTAAGATAAGACCAATTAAAACGGCACTTCCGGTAAAGGTGCAAGGGTCAATCTGGTTAAGAGAATAATTCATGTGTCACCTCCTTATTTCCTAGCGTGTAGGGAGTAGTTTTTAGAAAAGAAGGAAAAGATATTTTCTTTTTAGAAATATTGTGCTATAATACTATCATATTATGTAGAGTAAAGGATGTCATGTATGAAAAGATGGAAAAAGAATTTATTTTTGTTTTTCGCACTTAGTGCTTTAGTACTTCCAACATTTGGAGTATTTGCAGAAGAGGAGGGAGGAAATACACCGACAGATCCGGAAACACCAGAGGTTACTCCTACTCCGGATCCTACGGATGATCCAACTACTCCCGAAGAGTCTCCTGAGCCAACTCCTAGTGAGCCTCCGGTAGTACAAAGTGATGGATATTTAAAATCTTTGTCCGTTGCTGGCGTTACTTTTGATCAAACGTTTCAAAAAACGGTTACCGAATATAGTGCAGTAGTAACTAGTAAAACGACTAGTATTAATATTTCAGCTGTTCCAGAAGTAGAGACGGATACGATTGATAGTAGTGAAATTGGATTTCAAAATTTGAAGTCTGGACTGAATACTTTTGAAATTCATGTCAAAACTAAAGAAGGAAAAACGACGACTTATACATTAAAAATTACTCGTGCTACTTCGAATATGAAATTAAAGTCACTTAGAATTGTCGGACAGAATTTAAATCAGATGTTTGATCCGGATACTTATGAATATACGGCCGATGTTACATATAATGTTCAATCGATAAAGGTGCAAGCAACCCCAGAAGATGATAATGCAACTGTTACGGTACTTGGAAGTTCCGATTTGGATGTGGGAAGGAATACCGTTCGTATTTTGGTAAAGAATGAAACCGGAAGAGAGTCAGAAGAGTATACAATTATTGTTACTCGTGGTAGCGAAGAAGATTTGATGGAAGACGATGATGAGGGAGTGACTTCTTCAGAGGTAGAAGAGTCTGACTCTTCTGTTGTTCCTCCAATTGATGATGTAGAAGATCCTGGAAAAGGAAATACCTTAACTTATGTTTTAGTTTGTCTTCTTTGCTTGTTATTACTAGCTATCGGAATTATTGGTATTTACTTCTATGTAAGAAGTGGAAATAAGAGTGAAAAGAGAAGACAAAAGAAGTTGGAAAAATTACAACGGAAACAACAAAAAATTGAACAAGAGATGACCGGACTTTTACCAAAGATTCCAGAAGAAGAAGTGGTAGAAAATAATTTATCCGAAGAGGAAAATGTTTCTAATTTAGAAGCAGATTTAGATGATACAATCGAGATGGATACGGTTAATTTAGAAGAGGAAGAGGACATAAAACCAAAGAAGGAAGAGGCAAAAAAACGGGCGGATCGTAATGTACTAGAGGATTTTGATGACTTGTTTTTAGACGAGTAATGCTCGTCTTTTTTTAAACGAAAGGAGAAAAATGTAATGATATTTAAATCGAAAGAGACTGTAGGTGAGATGGACAGTAAAGTGGTTGCACAAATTCGTGCTCTTGGAATCGATATGATTCAAAATGCCAAAAGCGGACATCCGGGAATTGTTCTGGGAGCAGCGCCCATTCTTTATACGCTTTATAGTAAACATATGCGTATTATGCCAAAAGACGCCTCTTGGATTTCTAGAGACCGCTTTGTTATGTCGGCAGGGCACGGATCTGCTTTGCTTTATGCAACCCTTTATATGGCAGGGTATGATCTATCCTTGGAAGATTTAAAGAATTTTCGACAGTTGGATTCCATTACTCCGGGACATCCGGAATACGGGGTTACTCCAGGAGTGGATGCATCAACCGGTCCTTTGGGACAAGGAGTTGGTATGGCTGTTGGAATGGCCATTGGAGAGGAATATTTAAGAGCAACGTTAAAAGCTAGAAGAGAGCCTTTTGTCGATTATTATACTTATGTTCTTGTTGGAGACGGAGATTTGATGGAAGGGGTTTCTTATGAAGCTTTAAGTCTTGCTGGAACTCTTAGACTTTCTAAATTAATTGTTTTATATGATAATAATGGGGTCTCTCTTGATCATGATACTTCGATTACTTTTACCGAAGATATCTTAAAGAGAATGTCTTCCTTTGGTTTTGAAGTATTGGAAGTAGAAAACGGGGAAGATTTACTTGCCATTGACCATGCTATTGAACACGCTAAACAATCGGATCGTCCAACGTTTATTTCGATTCGTACGACGATTGGAAAGTTTTCGAAATTGGAAGGAACCAATCAAGTACACGGTCGTGTTTTAGACGAAGAAGATGTATTGGAAATTAAAAACAAATTAAATGTGCGAGATATCCCATTTACGGTTTCTAGTGAGGTAATGGAATATTTTCAAGAAGAAATTCGTGAGCGAAACGAAGCTGTTTATGAAAGATTTCAAAAGTTTGTTAGCACTACGGAAAATAAAGAATTATTTTCTCGTCTTCAAAACGGGAATGTGACGATTTCTCTTAAAAATATTAAAGTTTCTGGAGAAGAAGGAACGCCTCGGGCATTAAGAGATTTATCTGGAGAAATTTTATCGTCTATTCAAGATGATTTATGGATGGGAGGAAGTTGTGATCTTTTCTCTTCTTGTAAAACCTATCAAGAAGGGCAAGGAGATTTTGGACCAAGAAATCGTCTTGGGAAAAATATTTGGTTTGGTGTTAGAGAACACGCCTCTGCCGCTATTGTAAACGGTCTTGCGCTTGTAGGACTTCGTCCTTATACTTCTACCTTCTTAAGTTTTGCCGATTATATGAAACCTGCTATTCGTCTTGCTGCTATGATGAAGTTACCAGTTACCTATATTTTTACGCACGACTCGATTAGTGTTGGAGAAGATGGTCCAACGCATCAACCGATCGAGCAGTTGGACATGCTTCGGATGATTCCTAACGTAGAAGTGTATCGTCCGGCTGATTTCAATGAAATGATTGGAACTTATAAGACAATTCTTGCCAAAAACGAAGGAGTTAGTATTATATGTGCTTCTCGTAATTTGGTTTCTATGTTACCGAATAGTAGCGTCAACGAAGTTAGTCGAGGAGCCTATATCGTAAGTCCAGAAGAAGGACACTTAGATGGTATTCTCATCTCTTCCGGAGAAGATTTGCAGATGACTATGGCATTACAAAAAAGACTTTTATCCAAAGGACAAGAGATGCGTGTCGTCAGTATGGTATCTACTTCTCGTTTTTCATTAGAAGATGATTTGTATCAAGATGAAATCTTACCAAACTCCGTTCCTAAATTTGTAATCGAGTCATCTACTGGCTATGCTTATTATCCGTGGTTGACCGAAAAAGATCAGCTTTTCTGCTTACGTCGCTTTGGATATTCTGGAACATGTGAGCAAGTAAAAGAAAAATTACACTTTGATATTGATTCTATCGAAAAAGAAATTCTTCACTAAGAGTTTCTTTTTTCGACAAAAATCGCTTTCTCTTACCTTTATACTAATCATGGTGATTCTTATGCGAAACTATTATATTTTTAGTGTAAAAGAAGAGTTTGTTAAATTATATCACGATCGTCCTAGCAGTTTGTATGAAATATTAAAACAGATTTATTGCTTGAATAAGAAAGATTTAAATTATGCTGTTCAAGTGTTTTCTTCTTTGACGGATAAGATCGATCGCGATTATTTAAACCGAAAAATGTATTTGAAATATCATAAAGAAATGGTTTATACGAAAACAGAAAAAGAACATATTATCAATAATCTATATAAAGACGAAGTAAGTATTTTGACCGTAAAACGATCGCACCTTCTTCTTTCTACGAATCATAGCTATTCTTCTTTTTTCAATATTTTGGTCGATTATCAAGCAAACTTTTTTGCTTGCGACTTTGAAAACCAGGATTATTTCTTTTTAAATGATATTAAAATACTTGTATAAATTCTCAAATTTTAGTAAAATGGGGATGGAGGGATGAGGCATGGAAATGCTACTTGATATTTTAAAAGTGGTTGGTTTATTATTGGTTGGAGCAATCATTGGTTTTTTCATCGCACGAAAGTTTATGATGAAATATTTACAAAAAAATCCGCCAATTAACGAAGAAATGATTAAAGCTTTGATGGGTCAAATGGGAAGAAAACCGAACCAGAAACAGATTAATCAAATTATGCGACAAATGCAAAACTATAATAAATAATAAAATTTGAGAAAGTTTTATCACTTTCTCTTTTTTCTTGTCCTTCTTTTTGATATAATGGTAATAGAATAAAGAGGTGGAAGATGAAACTAACGAAGAACTTAGATAAAAATATATTTCGAGAGTACGATATTCGCGGGAAATATCCTTCTCAGATCAATGAAGATGTCGCTTATACGATTGGGAGAGCTTTTGGAAGTTATTTAAAGGAAAAAGGAAAAGTAGATTGTGTCGTAGGACGAGATAATCGTTATTCTTCAGAGGAACTTGCGAAGGCTTTTATTACTGGTGTTACGGAAAGTGGTTTACATGTATTAAATATCGGGCTTGTGACAACTCCTATGTATTATTACGCTTGCCTAAAGACTCAGACGGATGTAGGATGTATGATTACGGCGAGTCATAATCCGAAGGATGACAATGGATTTAAAATGTCTTTTGGAAATTATCAAAATGCGAAAGGGCAAGAAATCGTTGATTTTTATCATTATGTAGTTGCTCAACAGTTTGTTACGGGGGATGGAATTTGTTCTTTTATGAATGTGAAGGAAAGCTATATTGATTACTTGCTTTCTTCGATTACGATTTCTAAACCTCTTCAAGTGATTATTGATTGTGGCAATGGTACGACGACGACTATTGTAAGAGATGTTTTTGATCGTGTTGGCGTAACTTATATTTTGCTTTATGGAAATAGTGATCCTAATTTTCCAAATCATCATCCGGATCCATCGGTGGACGAAAATCTTCGTGTACTAGGAAATGCGGTCGTAGAGTTAAAAGCGGATTTAGGGCTTGCTTTTGATGGAGATGGAGACCGAGTAGGGGTTGTCGATAATCAAGGAAGAATTGTTCGAATGGATCAATTGATGGCTCTTTTTGTTCGCTCTATCACAAAAGAATACCCTCATGCAAGATTTTTATACGATGTAAAGTGTGGGATGACATTAACCGATGAAATCGAGCAAAATCAAGCGGAAGGAATCATGGTTCGAACAGGAAACTCTTATACGAAAGCACTCACCAAAGAAAATGATTGTATTTTAGGAGGAGAATATTCTGGTCATATTTATTTCCGAGACAAATTTTTAGGATTTGACTCTGGAATTTATGCTGGACTTCGCGTTTTGGAACTTGTGAGTCGCTCTTCTGAGGCACTAAGTCAAATGGTGGATTCTTTATCAACTTATTATTCGACTCCAGAGATAAAATACACCTCTTCCGATGAGAAAAAATTTGAAGTCATTCAAAAGATGAAGGAATACGTGCAAGGAAAGCATTATCCTTTTTTGGAAGTCGATGGCCTTAGAGTACAGTTTGAAGACGCTTGGGTTAGCGTTCGAGCAAGTAATACAGGTCCTAATCTAACCATGCGAGTGGAAGCAAAGAGCGAAGAAAGAAAAGAAGAATTATTGCAAGAGTTTTCCAAAGAATTAGAAAAATATAATTCTTCGTTGTTAGGAAAGAAGTAGAAAGATAAAAATTTACTTCTTTTTTTTTGACTGGGATGAATTTCTCGTGCCAAAAGAAAACTTCTATGTTATAATGGAGTAAGAGAGATACGAGGTGTAGTAATATGGGCAAAAAGAAAAATAGAAAAGATGCGAAGAAAAAAGGATTTGAATATACCGAAGAGTTAATTGGATTAATTTTGATTATTTTATCTCTTCTTAGTATTCCACCAAAACCGCTTGGGTTTGTCGGAGAAATCGTTGCCTCTTTTGCCATGTTTTTGGTAGGAACGGCTTATCAAATTTTGATTTTACTTACTATGATAGTAGGATTTTACCTTATTTTAAAGAGAAAGTGGCCTAATTTCTTTACGAGTCGCTTAGTAGGTTTTTATGCCCTTTGTTTAGGATTTTTGGTACTATCCCATATTAGCTATGTGAGTGAAAACGAAGGAGATGTACTTGTTGTTATTAAAGATACCGTGGACAATCTCCTCAGTAATTTTTCCAATACAATGAAGGCGGCGCCATTAACTTTAAAAGGGGCAGGAATTATTGGAGCGATGTTTTCTATTGCTTTTTATAAGTTATTTGCAATGGAAGGAACTTATATTGTTTCTGGTATTTTAATTTTTGTTGGTACAGTATTATTAACTGGATTTAATCCAGTCGACAAAGTAAAAGACTTTTTCTTATCTCACAAGCGGAAAAAGACCGATGCAAAGCTTAGTAATACCATGGCCAATGTAAAAGTAAATGATTCGATGGATGTGGCGGAAGAGAAAAAAGAAGAGGAAGCGGACGATAAAAAGATTAAGATTCATAATATTAATGAAATTACGAAAGTAAAAGAAAAGGAAGACACTCCTATTAAAGAAGTAGAAAATGAGGAACCTACTTTGCCTGTTTCGAACGTAAATTACGAATATAAACTTCCTTCCATGAATTTGATTACTCCGGTAAAGAAACAAAAGGGTGGAAATAGTAATCAAGTATTAGAACAAAATATTGAGAAATTAGAGAAAGTCTTGTTGGATTTTGGAATTC
>CALVKE010000028.1 GCA_944332535.1 uncultured Bacilli bacterium | reverse complement strand
CTACATATGAGTAAGAATAGTGAATGGGGAGCAGTTGCCTATCTTTCTCAAAGTAAATATGGAAAATATGGAAATCCCGCTTATTCGGGAGCAGATAAAGAAGTAGCGATTAATAACTGTTCTAGTTTGACTACTGGAATTGGAGGAGATACTGTATCTGCGGATGAGTCTACTACTACTTGTACAGCCAATACTTATGAAACAGCAAAAGGCCAATCGGCAAGCACGACGGGAACGATTTATGGGGTATATGATATGAGTGGTGGAGCCTTTGAATGTGTGATGGGCAATTATAATAATACTATAAGTAATAGTGGTTTTAGTAGCCTTCCAGATAGTAAGTATTATGATTTATATGCCTCTACTGATGTAACTACCGAATATAAAGCCGGAGATGCTACTTATGAAACGAGTGGCTGGTATCGTGATACCGCGTATTTTGTTTATTCATCTGCTCCCTGGTTCCATCGGGGTGGGGGCTGCATCAGCACTACTGTCGCGGGCGTTTTCTACGGTGACAACAACCACTACGGTCTAGCTTACACGAACAGCAGTGCGCGCCTCATCCTCAAGCCGTAAGGCTTATAACTCTCTCATTTGTAATAACAATATCTAAAAAAGCACTGAAACCAGTAGGAACTGGAAACAGTGCTTTTTCTTTTTAACTGATTTCGTCTTTTAAAAGTTTATTTTGCAGAGCGTAAGATACGAAGAAAATGGTTTGCTTCTCTTACTACGTGATCGGAAAGTAAAGGAATAATAATACTTTTAATTTTGCAGTTTAAAATACCTTCTTCTCCGGCTATTTTAAAGTCTCGAAAAGAAATGGTTTCCGTCAGGCTAGCATTGGTTAAAAGAACTGGATTATTTTGATAATTCTTTAAAATCATCTGATAATCATTGGCATAACGATCCGAAGCAAGAATCAATTGATCTTCACTAGGATCCAATAACCCTCGAATAAACTGGGCATGTTCCTTCATGATCGTATTCCAAAATAATTCTTGCTCGTAAAGATAATTTTCATCCAACCTCTCTTTTCGCTCCACTTTAGAAAGTAGTGAATGATACATCTCTGCTTCTCTCATAATATGATGAATTAACAATGGATAATTAGTAGTATACATCTGACAAGATAACACTCGATTTAAAACATCTTCTTTAAACTGAATTAAATTTCTAACAGCAGCTAGTGTTTGTTGATTGATTGCACTGATATCGCGTAGTAGCTGATCCGTTACTTGAATTCTTCCACTTCGAAGATTATTCTCTTTTTGCGTAATATTCGTATTAATCAAAATGCCAGAAAGATTGGCAGTTATTTCCTCAGCTTGCAGCGTATGTTCGGTTACCATCTCCCCAGCAGCTAAAAATTCTGGTCGAACATTCCCATTTGCCAAAGGAATAATATTTTCCAAAATATTGGCAAACATCTTTTGAAATTGGCTGGCCGTCCTTTTAAATTCTCGATCTTTGTCCGTAAAAGAAGCCTCTAAAAATAGACTATGTTCTTTCATAATTCGGTCAAAAAATAGATGAAGTTCAAAGGACCAGCGAAGATATTCTTCTTGATTCATTTTATCACCCAATAATATATATGCGAAAAGAAAGTTCTTTTTTCCTTTTTCAAAAAAGTATATTTTAAGAAATTTCTCATATTCTTAAGTAGGAGATGATAAAATGAAAAAAGTCATACCATTTCATAAAGAAATTCCGTTTCAGACGAAAATAGCAGAAATTACGGATATCGAAGTAACTCACAATTTAGAAGCAACAGAAGAAAATACAATTGAAGGAAGCTTTTTAGTAAACGGAAAATATAAAATGAGTGATGCTACGGAATTAGAAGAAGATTTCCATTATGATTTACCATTTACGATCGAGGTAGATGATAAATATGATTTGGAAGAAGTAAAAATTCGAATTAATGATTTCTATTTTGAGATTATTAACGAAGATATTTTAAAAGTGAACGTGGAATTAGAATTATCCGAAGTAAAAGAAAAAGAACAGAAAGAAGAAGAGGAAGAACTCTTTGCTCGTTGTTTGGAGGAAGAGGAAGAAAGTACTTCAAAAGAGGATTTACCAACGCCAAATTGGATCGCAGAAGAAGCCGAAGAGGAGAAGCGCCCAATGACGGATCAAAAGCAGATAAAAGAAGCGGAGGTCGTAGATATTATTGAACCAATTGATATTTTAGATCAAGCCATTCCAAAAGAATTAAATGTTGCTACAAATACACCGAATTATACTACTTCTTCCAAATCTATTACCGATATGTTCCCTAACATTCATAATCAAGAAGATACCTTTAAATCTTATTACGTTTATATCGTACGAGAAAACGATACGTTAGAAGATATTATGAATCGTTACAAAACAAACAAAGAAGAGGTCGGAAAATACAATAATTTAGAAGAAATCAAAATCGGCAGCAAAATTATTATTCCTTGCTCTTGTGATGAATAAAGAACTATTAGAAACTTTAAAAATTCATCCAACGAAGGTAAGATACCGAGGAAACGCTCAAATTTTAGAAGAGGAAGAAAGAAAATATGTTATGAAGAAAATCTCTCCTGCAAGTCGTGATATTTATCATTATTTAGAAAGCAGGAATTTTCTTCATTTTCCAAGAAGCTTATTTATTTCTTCCGATAATATCGAAATCAGCGAGTATATTCCGGATGCGCCGGTAGATGCGGCACAAAGAGTAGAAGATATGATCTATCTTCTTACTCTTTTACATAATAAGACAACCTTCTACAAAGAACTAGACTTGGATGAAATCAAAAAAATCTATGAAGAAGGGATGGAAGAGTTTCAATATCTTCTCAAGTATTATCAAAGTATCGAACAGATGATTCAAGAAGAAGTTTACATGTCTCCTGCTAACTATTATTTTATTTTAAATATTACCAGAGTCTATCAAATTTTAAATCAGGGAATTTTATCGTTAGAAAAATGGTATCAACTAGTGCAAAATAAAAAGACTCTTCGTTTTGTTCTCAATCATAATCACTTAAAAAAAGAACATCTAAGAGAAGGGGAAAATCTTTGTTTTATCAGTTGGAACAAAGCAAACTTTGGCTTTCCCCAAAACGATTTATTAAATCTTTGGCAGAACAATTATGAATACTTGTCCCTTTCTTCGTTACTAGATCTTTATCAAAGTAAATATCGTCTCTTAGAGTACGAATATTATCATTTCGTTGCTAAAATTTGCCGATTAAAAAGAATTGACTTTAATAAGAAGGAACAAGAAAAGATGAAGGAAATTATTTATTTTATTAAATATATGGAAAAAGTAGATGATTATCTTTCAAAACAAGATACGAACAAACCCCACAATCAAGCATATCAGTAAACAAAGTAAAATAATAGCATTGATCTTAGTGGTAAAAAGGATCAAAAGAATGGCTTGATAAAAAAGAATGACTAAACAAGCAAGTAAGGCCCCCATATACCAAAGAGAGCTTCTTCTTCGAAATTTGCACGCTTCACAACAACAAAAGAAACCGTGTCCCTTCTTTTTAAACATAATAATCCCTCCAGTTATTATAGTATATGAAAAAAACGAGTAAGATTCTTACGAAATCTTATTCGTTTTTACTTTTTTCGGACCAGCAGCATGTGCTTTTTCCTCTTTTTCTAGATCGAAGAATCCGTCAAGAGGCAAGCATTGGGCACGTAATTTCATAAAATATTGATATTCTTCTGGTCCCATGTTGTCAAGATAGGACTGATGTTTTTGAAACCATGCTTCTAATTCTTCTGGGTTGGTCGGATCCACACCAAAACGACTTGTAGCAAAAATTGCTTCTTCTAAACTATTTCGAAGTTGGATCAGTTCACGTGGTTCTTTTAAGAGAATGGTTCCATCTTGATTAGAATGATAAAGTTCTTTTTGTTTTGCAAGAAGTTCTTGATATTTTCGAATCTCTAGGTAAAGCGAAAGACTATCTAACGATTGAAAGATAGTGCTGGTACTACTCATAGAATAATTCTGCAAATCTAAAATCTCCTTTCTGTAAAGTTTTCTTAATATACCACAAATTTATGATTTTGTCAAGCAAAGAAAATGGGGGTTTCCGGAGAAAAAAATCGACAAATTTCTCAAAATGGATTTTCATTTTACCGAAAGTTTGGTACAATGAAGAAGAAAGAGGAAGATGACCAAATCATGAAAGAAGTACTGATGAAAAATGTAAAGTATCTATTGAGCTTTAAACTCAATAGTGAAGATAGACGATACGAGTTACTCTTACAAAAACTAATTTATACATTTTTGGAAGAGATGGAAAGAATTTATAATAAAGACTTACAACAAAATACTTATTTTAATATGTTACTAAATCGATTTAATAAAAATACCAAATCGATTTTTATTCCGGCCAAAGAGTTCCAATATCACCCGCTTGGATTTCTAGAGTTAGGAGGAAATCTTAGTGAAAAAACAAAACCGTATGTGGCGGCTGGAATCAAAGTAAGTGAAAATATCAAAGAAGAACTATTGAGACAAACTTACTTTTTTTATTTCTTACAAGTATTAAAAAATAAGGATCAAGTAATTGGATTTCCGGAAGAGGTATTAGAAGAGATTAATAAAGTATTAACAGAGGTACAAGCAATTACGTTAGCAAAGAGGAATCGTCTCTATAAAAAAGAATATCATGCAATATACCCCGATGGCACGACTCATGATTATTTTCTTTATACCAAGTGCCTTGCTTCTAGTAATTTATTAACAGTCAATTTAGTATTTATTCTAGAAGTATTGTTGGGAAGAAAAGAATTGATGCAAGCTTGTTTAGAAGCAAATTCTGAAATATGGAAGGAATTTGATTTACGATACAGTCATTTGTTAGGTAATTTGCAATATGATAAATCAGGAAAGAAAGCCTATACGGCAACAAGCATTATCAATGAGATTTTAAAACGAATTCAAAATGCGAAAACGATGTATCAAAAAATGGAATATTATAAAGTAGCCAATCGCTTTTTGTTTGAATTATATGATTATAAAGTAACAACGATTTTAAATCAGAAAAACGAGGAAAAAATAAGAGGTTTATTAGACGAGGTAAAAGAGTTAGAAACGTATATGTTATACCATAAGGATGCCAAGTTAAACGCTCGCATGCCACACATAGAATCCATTAAAAAAACCAAATTAAAAATAATGAATTATTTAAATCAGAACAAAGAGAAGGTAGAACAAGAATACACCATTTACAGTTTGGATAAACGAAAACAAAATGTAGTAAAATCCTCCGTGCAACCGATCCACGTGGATAACAAATACGTCTGCATTCATATACTAGAAGTCAAAGGAATTCATGATAGAGTACTGATTCGAGCAAACTTCAGCGTTATGGATTATTCTTCGTTTACCAGTAAAATCTATGGGAATCTTTATTTATCTTTAAAAGAATTAAAACACTTGTATTCTTCTTCTGATTTAGGAGTATTTACCAAAGAATCCGAAGTGATTCGTGCAGCCCTTGCGAATCGATTATTAAATCCAACGATTATGGACATCATCAAAAGTGAACGACATAACTTTTTAGGAGAATTTATTTATTCGCCGGAAGAAGATCGTTGTATCATTTATAAAAATAAAAGTATTGAAGCAATTTTGGAAAGAGTGATGTAAATGAAAATCAAAAATCGATGGAATTTATTTCTATTTTGGATCCTTTTCTTGATTTTAGAAGAAGGTATTTTTTCTTGTTTTGTATTTGGGTCGTTAAGATTATCCTTTGTGTATACGGCTTTCTTTTCGATTTGTTTTGCAGCAATATTTTATCTTCTTTCTAACTTGGGGAACAAAACACTAAATCATGTAATGACTTATGTGCTTCTTGTGTTTTTTACCATTTTCTATTTAGCGCAATTCGTTTATAATCAAGTATATTTTTCGGTTATTTCAGTTTATTCGATGTTACATGGAGGAGGACAAATTTTACAGTTTATGGGACAAATCATCGATGTCATTGTTCGAAACTGGTATGTCATAGCGTTATTCATCCTTCCTCTTATCATTTTCATTATTTTAGATATTTGTCATTTCTTTGATTTTAGAAAGGTTTCCTGGAAAGCAAAACTTTCTGTTTTGGCCGGAAGTGTATTCTTTCATCTTTTGCTAGTAGGTAGCTTTTTCCTTATTCCGGATACGACGATTTACTCGAATAAGCGACTCTATTTCGATACACATGCACCATTATTAACGGCAGATCATATGGGACTTTTAACCATGATGCGACTCGATATCCAAAGATCTATTTTCGGAATGGAAGAAAAAGAGTTGACTCTAGAGGAACCGGAAGAAGAGGTAGATTTACCAATAGAGAAAGAAGAGGAGTATAATATTTTAGAAATCGACTTTGATTCTTTAATTCAATCCGAAAGCGATAAAACAATTCAAGAAATGCATGAATATTTTTCCAAGCAGACACCAAGTAAGAAAAATGAATACACCGGAATGTTCGAAGGAAAAAATTTAGTTGTATTTGTAGCAGAAGCCTTCTCTCAATTAGCAATTGATAAAGAATTAACACCAACTTTGTATCGACTTTATGAAGAGGGATTTCAATTTACCAATTTTTATACTCCGTTATTTCCAGTATCTACGGCCGATGGCGAATATATCACCGATACTTCTTTGATTCCTAAAGAAGGAGTCTGGTCGCTTGCTCATCTAACTGGTCATTATATGCCATATTCTTATGCCAACGTCTTTGAAAAGCTAGGCTACACTTCTCAAGCTTACCATAACAATACCGCAACTTATTATAAGAGAAATTCTTACATCGAAGCAATGGGATACGATAGTTTTAAAGCCTGTGGCAAAGGATTAGATATCCATTGCCGAATCTGGCCACAAAGCGACTTAGAAATGATTGAAAAAACCGTGGAGGACTACATTCATGATGATCATTTCATAGCTTATTATATGACGGTTAGCGGACATTTGGAATACTCTCGTTATGGAAATCAAATGGTTTCCAAAAATTGGAGCATGGTAAAAGATTTACCTTATTCTGATAAGGCCAAAAGTTACTTGTCTTGTAATATTGAATTAGATCGTGCTATTGCAAAGTTAATCGAAGAATTAGAAAAAAATGGAAAGTTAGAAGATACCGTCATTGCTATTAGTGGAGATCATTATCCTTATGGTTTAACTTTAGACGAAATTAACGAACTATCTACTTATGAACGAGATGAAAACTTTGAAATTCATCATATGCCATTTCTTTTATGGAACTCTGAGATGGAAGAGGCGGTCAAAGTAGACAAATACGCAAGTAGCTTAGATGTTCTTCCTACCATTTTAAACTTGTTTGGTGTAGAGTTTGATTCTCGTCTATTAATGGGAAGAGACATATTAAGCGATAGCGACGGACTTGTCATTTTCTCAAACCGTAGCTTCATTACGGATAAAGGAAAATACAACGCAATCACGAAAAAAATGGAAAAATTTTCAGAAGACGTGGATCAAGATTACATTAATCAGATCAGTACCATTATTTATAATAAGTACAAATATTCCAAACTCATTCTAGAAAAAGATTATTATCGCAAAGTATTTCCTGAGGATTAAATGTCAAGTAAGAAAAGAAACACGAGATATTTCACGGTTTTCCTTGTCAAAGGAAAAAGACGTGTTATAATGATAATAGGAAAACGACGAAAAACAATTTTCCTTTGAAAAGAAGAAGTACCTATTGAAAAAATAGATACTTCTTTTTTTCTTCGACAATCTTTTTTTCGACATTATTCTTGTCTTTATCTTCATATAATGGAAACAAAGAGGTGAGGTTATGAAACATCGTTTTCTACTAAGCGTAATAGCAGTAATCTTATTGACGTTCATCTTAGCAAATATCGTTTATGATCGTTATCAAAATACGTATGTAGAAGATAGTAATTTTTACTATTTACAACAAGGAGTGTATACCGATCAAAAAAGCATTGACAATATTGCTGCTAGTTACATTACCATCCAAGAGGAAGACAAATATTATACGTATCTTGGAATGACGACGGATCGAGAGATTGCCGAAAAAATAAAAAAGATGTACGAAAAAGAAGGAATCCCTGTCTACATTAAGGGAGGAAAAACTTCGAATCAAGAATTTTTAACGGAATTAGAACAATATGATGTCTTATTAAAAGCAACCGAAGACTACCAAGAGACGAAGACAATTTTAGAGACAATTTTATCAACTTACGAAGAAACGGTTCAAGAAGATACGTAAATAGGAAAAAAGGGGGAATAATAAATTAGGAGGCCAACATGAAGTTAGAAGATTTACCACGAGAGGAACGACCTAGAGAACGATTTTTAAAATATGGAAGTACCTCGCTTTCTAATGAGGAATTATTGTCCCTGATTCTAAAAACAGGAACGAGGGGAAAATCGGTAAAAGAACTCTCTTTGGAAGTCCTAAAAGAAATTGAAGATATGACCAATTTACAGAATATGACAGTAGAACAATTTAGTCGTATTAAAGGAATTGGGACAGTGAAAGCCATTGAACTGATGGCAAGTATTGAACTTGGAAAACGGATATTTTTACAGAATAAGCAAAAAAATAAAAAAATTTTAAAAGATCCGCAAAAAATATACCAAGAGATGAAATATTTGTTTTATGGAAAGAAGCAAGAACATTTCTATTGCCTATATTTCAATAATAAACAAGAACTAATTGAAAGGAAATTACTATTTATGGGAACCATTAATCGTAGCATTGTTCATCCAAGAGAAGTCTTCAAAGAAGCATATTTGAGTAGTGCCAGCAGTATCGTTTGTGTACATAATCATCCGTCCAATGATATTCGGCCGAGCAAAGAAGATATTTATCTAACCAAAAGGTTAGTAGAGATCGGAAAAATTAATGGAATACCGATTGCGGATCACATCATTGTAACCGATGATGCTTACTATAGCTTTTATGAAAACGAAATCATAGATTTATAGGTGATAACATGAGAAAGGTAAAGATATGGATTCATAAAAATCAAATAGCTGTATTTTTGCTTGTTCTTTTTATTTTTCTTTTCTATCTTTCTTTTACCGTTTATAAAAAAGAAAGCTTATGGCCAATCGAGAGATTTTGCAAAGATGTCGTGCTATCCATCCAAAATATCGTAACACCGAAGTATCAAGTGAATTACCAATCAGTCATCGATACTTTTACGAAGGATAAAGAAGAAGAATTACAAAGTTTGCGCAAATTGTTAGATCTTACGAATAATTCTTCTTTTTCCTTGGAACATGCTTCTATTATTAATCGAAATGCCAGTTATTACTTTGATGAAATTACGATTAATAAAGGAAAAGAACAGGGAATAGATGTTGATATGTTAGCGATCACCGAAGAAGGACTCGTTGGCAAAGTAAAGTATGTGACCAAAAACACGGCTGTTATTAAACTATTAACGGCACAAGATAATTCTTTTAAAGTATCGGTATCGATTATGAGTGGGAATAATATCTATCATGGAATTATTACCGGATATAATGAAAAAGAAGAATGCATTTTAGTGACAAGTGTAAGAGGACAAAGTGAAATTGAGGTAGGAAGTCAAGTGATTACCAACGGCTTAGGAAATCTTTATCCAAAGGGAATTGAAGTAGGGAAGGTTTCTTCCATTGAAATGGACTCAGTTGGAGTCAATAAGATTCTAAAGATAGAAAGTAAAGTAGACTTTAAAAATTTAAAATATGTATCGATCATTAAAGGAGTAAAAGAATGATTGCGGTAGGAATTTTGATTCTTTCTTTTTTCTTAGATGGTATTAGTAGTAATTATCTCATGTGGATGCCGTCTTTCACTTTTTTAACGCTTCTATTTATTTATCCGCTCTTTTATAAAAAAGAAGGAAAGTATCTTACTATTTTAGTTATTACTTCACTTTTTTATGATCTTGCTTACACCAATATATTATTATGGAGCACAGTCCTTTATCTTGCTGTCTATTTCTTTTTCCTTCGTTACCGAAAAAAGATTGGTTTATTAGAGGGAATGCTTGCATTTATTGTAATCTCTTTTTTAGGATATTCTCTCCTTCGAAGTATTGGTTACTCCAAAGATATCTTTCTTTTTCTTCAAACAGTAATCACGGCTCTCCCTCTTGTTTTTCTTTATGAAATGCTATTATCTTTTCTTCTTTTTCGGATTCACCCGAAAAGAAAGATGAATTATTAGCATTCTTTTTTTCTTTTTACATAAACTTTAGTAGGTAAGGTGAGAAAATGGACGAGTATCGACTATTAAAGAAAAAGTTGCAAAAAGAAAAAGAGGGGAGCCATCCGACCAAAAGAGTGTTGATTCGAACCATCAGCGAAGTAATGATTTCGGTTATCTTATTACTAGTCGGATTAATTGTAACCAGAAATACTACATGGAAAAACGAAGTATATAAATATATATATCAAGATAATATATCTTTTAAACAATTAGAAGCTGCATACGAAAAATACTTTGGAAAACTTTTGCCGACCAAAGAAGAAGAGAAAGATAAGGACGAAGTCGTCGTTGCGGAAAAAATGGAGTATGAAAAACAAGAGGAAATCGAAAATGGCGTACGGCTCATTGTAAAAAAAGATAGTGTTATTACCGCAGTAGAAAGTGGACTAGTGATTTTTGTCGGAGAAAAAGAAGGGTATGGAACTACCCTTGTATTAGAGCAAGTCGATGGGGTAGAAGCTTGGTACGTTGGAGTAGATACGAAAGATTTAAAAATTTATGATTATGTAGAAAAAGCGTCGATTATCGGAACGAGTAAAGAAGAAAAAGTGGATTTTTATTTTAAGAAAAACGGGGAGGTTATAGATTATAAAAACTATGTGTTCTAAGATCTATATCCATCCTCTTTTCTATGTGTTTGTCTTTTTCTTTTTATTAATGGGAAATATCCGTTTTCTCCTTCTTTTTATGGCACTTATTTTTATTCATGAATGTGGCCACTTTCTAAGTGCCAAATTACTAGGTTGGAACATTGACAAAATTTACTTGTTTCCCTATGGTGGGCTTACAAAATTTCAAGAAAAAGTCAATGTCGCCATGAAAGAAGAATTCTTTGTGTTAATCATGGGACCTCTTTTTCAAGTCCTCTTTTTTTATGGAACAAGTCCTTTTCTTCCCATTCGTTATCTTTCTATTTTTACCGAGTATCATTACTTTATCTTATTATTTAATCTTCTTCCTATATATCCTCTTGACGGAGGGCGATTACTACAATTGCTGTTAGCTTCCCTTTTTCCGTTTCAAAAGACTTTGCGCTATTCCATTCAATTATCTTATACCGCTTTGTTACTACTAACGGCTTTTTTTCTCACTCACTTTTCTCTTTTCTTTTTATTTGTATTAGGTGCCACTTTTTTAAAGGTGAGGGAAGAAGAAAAAAGAAATCCTTATCTATTTCAAAAATTCTTGTTAGAGCGCATGCTTTATACTTTTTCGTTTCCCAAAAGGAAAATTATCGAAGAGGTTAGTGATATGAAAAAAGATACCTTGCACCTTTTTCGAAAAGGGCCCATCTATTATACAGAAAAAGAATATTTGACACGGAAAAAACACGATTTCTAGTTTGTATTTTGCCAAAAGTATAGTATAATGGTAATGATAGTAAGATAGAGGTGAAAAGATGCTAGGAAAAATAATAGAAATAAGAAAAAATCACGTCGTAGTAAAGTTAGATATTGATATTACCACGCAAGCGAGTCTTATGAATTTGCATGTCGTATTCGTAGATGGGGGAAAACGTCAAGTAGGAGAAATCATCGAAATTTCCAAAGAAACGATTGTAATTAACATTCTAGGAGAAATCGTGGGAGATCATTTTGTTCCGGGATTTAATAAAAAGCCGTCTTTTAAAGCGGAAGTTAGAATGATCAATCTAGAAGAATTAGGACTAATTTATGGAAAACAACAGATTGATAGCAATGGTTATATGTATCTTGGAACATCTAGTTTATATAGTAATTACCGTATTAATGTAAATGTCAATGATTTCTTTAGCCATCATTTTTCCATTATTGGAAATACCGGAAGTGGAAAGAGTTTTGCCGTGTCTCGGGTAATTCAAAATTTATTTAACGGAAGTAGCTATGTTCCATTAAAATCGAATATTCTTATCTTTGATGCTTATGGGGAGTACAATAATGCTTTTTCTACATTAGATCGAGCAAATCCCAATATTGGATACAAAAATCTTACCACGAATACCAATTATCCAGAAGGGGAGATATTAAGAATTCCACTATGGCTTTTGGATGTAGACGATATTGCTATTTTATTAGGAGTAACGACTCCACAACAGTTACCAATTATTGAGAAGGCATTAAAATTAGTCGTTCTTCTTCGAAACGATAACGAAAATGTAAAAGCTCATAAAAATGATATTATTGCTCGGGCAATTATGGATATTTTGATGAGTGGAAAAGACTCTAGTAAAATACGAGATCAAGTCATGGCCGTTCTAACGAATTTTAATACCGAAGATTTAAGTTTGGATACCCCAATTATTGAGCCGGGATACACAAGAACGTTAAAACAATGTTTGTTTGTTGATAAGAGCGGAAAGATGCAAGACGTGGAAGTAGTCGTTGATACCATTAGTAAATTTATGATTGAAAACTTAGAGTTGAAAAAACCGGATGGAACGATTCCATTTACTTTATCGGATTTAGAAAAAGCAATGGATTTTGCTCTTATATCAGAAGGAGTACTAAAAAGTGATAAGGTATTTGATTATGCCAATATTTTAAGTGTACGTCTTCACTCCTTGGTTAATAGTGATTATAAAGAATATTTTAATTATCCAGAAATGGTAGATAAAGCGTCTTATATTAATAATTTACTAGCTTTACCGGGTGGAAAGAAAGCTCAAGTATTAAACTTTAATATTAATTATGTAGATGATCGATTTGCCAAAGCACTAGTTAAAATTATTTCCAAATTAGTCTTTGATTATTCGATAGAGATGAAAGAGCGAGCATCGGTTCCATTTCATATCATTATTGAAGAGGCCCATCGTTATGTTCAAAACGATAAGGACGTTGATATATTAGGATACAATATATTTGATCGAATCGCCAAAGAAGGGCGTAAGTATGGAGTATTGTTAGGATTTATTACCCAGCGTCCGTCGGAATTGAGTGAGACATCGATTTCGCAGTGTTCGAACTTTTTGATTTTAAGGACAATTCATCCTCGCGATGTAGAGTACATTCGTAATTTAATTCCAAATATTTCCGAAGAAATTGTAGAGAGTTTGAAAACATTGCAACCTGGAGTGTGTATGGCTTTCGGAGATGCTTTTAAAGTTCCTATTTCCATCAAGTTTGATAAACCGAGTCCTGAGCCATTAAGTAACAATGCAGATATCATTAAATTATGGTATTAAGCCAAATAAAAAACCAATGAAGATTTTATTCATTGGTTTTTTGTTATCCAATTTGGTGATCTGTACGGGATTCGGACCCGTGAATGTCATTTGAATAAAGTCTGTAAAATCTTTTTCTATTTCGTAAAGTATTTAAATTAGTCAATTGGTAATTGTTTAAAGAATTGTGATATAATTTGAAAAGAGGAGATGAATTATTATGGGACAAATTGAAAAAGAAGTTAAAATCTTAAATGTTGATGTTAATAAAATAAAAAATGTATTAAAAAACGCAGGTGTTGAACCAAAAGGAAAATACATACAAGATATTTATACTTTTGATTTACCATTACTAGAACAACTATACATCAATTATGTTGACAAACTAATTATTGAAAAGGACAGCCGACCAATTATTAAAATGATCTCCGAAATAAGACCGTGTTTTGATACGAAAGATCTTATGCTTATTGAAAGTATTATAGGTACTAGAGATTTGTTGGATTATATAAAAAATTTAGAAAATAATTTTGGGCTGTTAAAATCAGAGAAGCTGATTAGTTTGATGAAAAAAACGAATGAAAATTTTAGTAAATGGATTCGTCTAAGGCAAACAGGAAAACAAACTACTGTTACAATAAAAAAAATAGTTAATAGCAAGGGTCAATACGAGTTGGATGCAGTAGATGAGTTAGAATTTGAAGTCCCTAATGTGGAGATTGGCAAAGAGTTTTTAGAAGATTTAGGTTACTTTTTTGCAAGACATCAGATCAAAATGAGAATTGCTTATGACTATAAAAACACTGAGATCGTTATCGATAAATGGCCAAGAATTGCTCCATACGTAGAAATAGAAGGACCTTCTAAAGAGGAGATAGATGAAGCGATTATTATGCTAGGATACAAAGTGGAAAACGCAATTATTATTAATACAGATGATGTCTATAAAGAGGTTGGAATAGACATTTATTCTGATGAATATAAGGATTTATCTTTTGATGATAAAGAAATGGAATTTGTAAAAAAGTGTATGGAATAAATAGTAATTATACGGAATTAGTATGAATCCAAAAGTTATTTTTAATTTGGAAAAATTAAAATCAAATATCACAAATCTAAAAGAGAACTTCTACAAAAAGACCGTGTTTTATTAGCAAAATAAAAAACCACTGAAGATTTTATTCATTGGTTTTTTGTTATCCAATTTGGTGATCTGTACGGGATTCGGACCCGTGAATGCCACCTTGAGAGGGTGGTGTGTTAAGCCACTTCACCAACAGACCAACTATTTGTTTTCCAAAGTCTTTCAGAAAACAAATATATTATATCAAGTTTTATTTTGTTTGTAAATATTCAATAAATAAATTTAATCTTTTTTCGATTCTTTCTGGTCCAAGAAGTTTTAAAATATCGTAAAGATTAGGACTTTGATTACTTTTAGTAAGCATAAGTCGAATCATCTCACAGAACTTGGCAGTTGTTCCCTTAAAGTTTTCAGGGTTTGCTTTGTATTCTTTTCGATTAGGAGTATATCCGTAGTTGCTTGCAAATTCTTTCAGCTTTCCAAACCATTCTTCTTCGCTATCTTCAGTGGTATAAGTCGTTTGAAAATATTCCCGAAGACCTGCAGGATCATAATCTTTTGCAACTTCTTCATAAGTATGATCAGAGAAGAAGAAGCAATCGTACATGTAATAGAATAACTGTTTAATATCCGAATAACTAGAAATATCCTTTCTTGGTTTTTCAATCTCTCGTTCAATATTTAAAACAGCAAGAGTATAATCTTTTTGCTCAGTAATAATCTCAAAAAACTCTGGATCATACTTCTTTGTATACTCCACTAATCCTTGATAAACTTCTTCTTTACTAAGACGAGAAAAATACTCACGAGAAATACTTTTTAACTTCTCTACATCAAATAAACTTCCGCTCGTTGGCATCTTGTCAAAAGAGAAGAGAAACTCCTCCGAACTATCGGAAAGATACCATTCTTCAAAGTTGGTGTTGATGAGTGTCTTAAGATAAAGTTTTACAACCTCAACTGGAATTCCTAATTCTTGATAATAATTAACAGATGCTTCTGGATCTTTTCTTTTGGATAGTTTTCGAATCGTACCTTGATCATTTTTCATAACAGGGGAGATATGAGCATATTTTGGTGGTTCTACTCCCAAAGTTTCAAATAATTGTAGGTGAACAGGAAGACTAGATAACCATTCATCCCCACGAATTACATGTGTTGTTCCCATTAAATAATCATCTACAGCATGGGCAAAGTGATAAGTAGGTAATCCATTATCAGACTTTAAGAGAACAATATCCATATCGTTTTCGAAATAATGCACTTCTCCTTTGACCAAATCATAATAGGTATGTTGTTTCGAAAAATCTCCTTGTGAATTAAGACGAATAACAAAAGAAAGTCCACTTTTTAATTTTTCTTCAATCTCAGAAAGAGATAATTTCTTACATTTACTATAACTTCCAAAATATCCGATTCTCTCTTTATTAATTTCTTGAATTTGACGAAGTTCTTCTAACTCCTGAGGAGTACAAAAACAAGGGTAGGCAAGTCCTTTTGCCACTAAGTCTTTTACAAATGCAAGATAGATTTCTTTTCGCATAGACTGGATATAAGGACCATAATTTCCTCCAACCATTGCTCCTTCATCAATAGTGATTTCATAATTTTCTAAATCGCGAATAATTCCTTCTGTTCCATTTTCTACTTCTCGTTTTTGATCAGTATCTTCGATTCGAAGTAAGAAAATTCCTCCACTTTGACTGCTCATGAGAGAATTAATGTAAGCAGTAAGAAGACTTCCCATATGAACAAATCCCGTTGGGCTAGGAGCAAAACGAGTCACCATCGCTCCTTCTTTCAAACATCTCTTTGGATAACGTGCTTCTATTTCTTCTCTTGTTGGAACATCTGGAAATAATAAGTCAGCTAACTTTTGATAATCCATCTTCCTCTCTCCTTCCTAATATAATAAAACTCCCTAAAAGAGAGTAATTTCTAATTGGCTGCCCCAGTTAGATTCGAACTAACGCATATCAGATTCAGAGTCTGCTGCCTTACCGCTTGGCTATGGGGCAATAAATACAAAGATATCGTACCACAAAACCATAAAATCTTCAAGAAAAAGCGAAAAAAAAGAGAAATTTCTTCTTTTCTTAGGAAAAATCTTTTTTTAATACTTTAATCAGTCGATTCGTAAGGTTTTCTCTTTCCGTTAATGGACGATGGCGATAAGGAATAGAAATTGGAACAGAGTAGGGCTGAAAAGTAATTTTTTCTTCATCGAGATAGCGAAGACCTTGTGCCTGTCTTGTTTGGTAATGATGAAGATGAAGCATCTGATACATTTTTTGATATTGATCATCTAGAATAACGTATTCTTGCCCAATGTGCTCGTTCATATAATGAATAATTCCTAAAATACGAGGTGGTAAGATAGAATAGTCTTCCTCTCCAATAAAGTTAGGATCGATAAAGTCGATTGCCTCTTCCGAAAAACCAAATTCACTTAAGAATTGCCGAAGCCGTTTTTGAATAGCAAGACATCCGTCTTCCAACCAATTACTAATGACGACAATTTTTGCTTTGGAAGAAGAGTACAAACGGTAAAGTACTTCGATCGCTTCTTCTGTCACTTGTTCTTCGTTATCATTGATTACGCCGTCGAAATCTAAAAATAGAATAGGGGCTTCATGAACCGAATTTTTCATATCTCTTCTTCCTTTCTTCTATTATTATAAAAGAAAAAAAGAAGGAAGAAAAGATGGGAATTTCGTGTTTTATTTATTACAATCCGTACAAACGTTATTTAATGTTTGTTGAATCATACCAGTTAAACGTTGTTCCAAGTCTTTTACTTCTTCTTCTGTCCAATATTCTTCTGGAGTGTCGCATCCTTTGGTATCCCAAGCTGTTTCATCGTCGAATCCAACAATTTCTCCTTGATTTAAACAAATAATACTAGGAGCATAAATACGATGCTTTCCTTCTTCGTCGTAAGGTAAGTAATCTCCAATTAAAGATACCATTTTTTGATAAGTCTCTGTATTCTCACTTCTGTCTTTGGAAATGTTATAATAATAAATCTTTTCTACTCCTAACGATTTTGCAACCCGGTCTAAATAAGTTACATAACTTTGACACCAAGGACACTCTGGAAACCCTAAATAAACAACTCCTGTTCCATGTTCCAAAATAGAAAGAATTTCTTCGGCATTTCGATAAACAAATAAATTATCTTCTTCTACTTGTGTATATTCTTGGCGAAACCTTTCTGCATCTTTCATCTCGCTTCCTTTATCCTCTTTTAGAAAAGCAAAAGCAATAGCGATTCCTAAAAGAAGCAAAACAATGATACAAAGTACCATAATAATTGTCTTTTTTTGTTTCATAATTTACCTCCATTTCCATCATAACAAATATTTCTAAATTGAGCAATGAACTCTCTGTTACAAACTATATACGTATCGTTTACGGGGTAGTAGAACAAGAAGATGTTATATCGATAGGGATCTCGTAACTAATAATTTGATCCTTTGTATTCTTCGCGTTAATCTTTAAAAATAATTGATTACAAACGGTAGAATTACAAGAACAAGAATAATGATCGATATTAAATTCAATTCCTTTTAATAATTCGGATAATGTAGAGGAAGTAGTAAGATTATCTCCTTCGTCCATACTTTCACATTGAGAAATTTTTCGAATGGAGTCGCCATCTTCTTCGTAGAGAATACATTCTAGTGAAGTATATTCTTCCTCTTTTTCTCCATCGTAAATAATATCGGAGATGTAGATGGATTTTTTCGTTTTATCATAAGCCATAATTCCTTTTACTTGAAAAGCATTATGATGGGACGTAAGAGAGGCAAATTCAAAAGTTTGACTATTTGAAAACAGAAAAATGCTAATTCCACCAATAATTAGGAAAACAGCGACCGTAGCCCAAAGAAAGAGTCTCTTTTTCTTCTTTTGTTTTGGAAGACGTTCTCCCTGTAATAGCTCCGAAACATCTACTTCAAAAAAGTTTGCTAATTCTGTTAAAAGAGCAATATCCGGAATTCCTCTTCCGTTTTCCCATTTCGAAATTGCTTGACTGGTAACTCCTAACTCTTTGGCTAATTGCGATTGACTTAGATTCTTTTCTTTTCGCAAGCGACAAATAAATGGTCCAATTTTTTCATTGTTCATATTCTCAACACCCATCATTTCTATTATTAGTATACCATGAAATCGAAAAAAGAGGGAAGACTTAATTATTATTAAAAATAATTTCTGTTTGGTATTTTTAGAGAAAGATGGTATAATGAAAATGAAAATAATAGAGAAGGGAAGTAAGAAAATGAAGAAGTATAGTATTCGAAAATACGTTCCGGGGGAGGGGTCAATTTAAGTAGATCTCTTAAAAAGAGAGATAGGAAAAAACTACTTATTTTTGGAACTTCTTTCATTATGTTAACTTGTTTAGCTTTTAGCACCTCTTTTGCCATTTTTCAAAAGAGAGATACAATTAAAACTTTAGCGTTTGTCGTAGGAGATTTGGCATTTGAATTAGAAAGTAATGCCTTTGATGAAGAAGGACAAGTAACGGTAGCGGAAAAATCTGTAGAAGAGTTCACGATTCAAGTAACGAGCAAGAATCCAATTAGTGCTCTTTATCAATTATATTATGAAGGAAATTTGCCAGAGGGGGTAACTATTTATTATTGGGCTCTACCAGAAGATGATCCCGCCAGTGGAGAAATAAAGGGAAGTGAGAAGAAAACAGTAAGAATTCGAATCGAGAACGAATCGACTCAAACCATAATTCTTCCTATAGGAATCCAAGGTGGACTAGTTGGAAATGAATTAGTCTTAGAAGAGGGAAGAAATGCAATAGTAACTCCTTATTCTTTGCTAGAAGTTCAATTTTTACCGGAAGGTGGAGAGGTGGATATTTCTACCAAAAAATACACTTATGGAACCCTTTATGAAGAGTTACCTGTTCCAACGAGAGTAGGATTTACTTTTAATGGATGGTATACGAAAGAAGGGAAATTGATTACCGATGGAAGTATGGTAGAGGTTTTATCAGATGGATGCTTATATGCCAGATGGAATCGAAAT
>CALVKE010000027.1 GCA_944332535.1 uncultured Bacilli bacterium | reverse complement strand
CTAATAAAATATTAATTAATTGATAGTTTAAACGATTTTTAAACATGTTCTTCCCCTCTTTCCATGCAAATTGTTACAGGACCGTCATTGATCAGATGTATTTTCATATCGGCTCCAAAAACACCTGTTGCAACATTTGTGTATTTTGCTAACTCTTGATTAAAGGCCTGATACAAATTGGTTGCTTCTTCCGCTTTTAAAGCTTTTAAATAACTAGGACGATTTCCCTTTTTGGTATCAGCGTATAACGTAAACTGAGAAATCGATAAAATTTCACCCGAGGTTTCTAGTAAGTCTTTGTTCATGACTTTGTTCTCATCTTCAAAAATACGCAAATGGACAATTTTTCGGGCCATTTCTTCGATGGTTGCAAGGCTATCTCCTTGTGTAAAGCCGACGAGAACGACGATTCCCTTAGAAATTTTCCCGACGATTTTTCCGTCAACTTCGCAGCTTGCCTCCAAACTTCTTTGTACGACCACTCTCATCGGTTTACCCTCTCAATCTTCGTTACATAGTCTAACTTTTCTAACTCTTGAATCACTTTTTGTAATTGTGATAAGTTTTTTACAATGAAATCAATCTCATAAACGGAAGCAGCACTCTTACAACTCATATTAAACTTATCCATATTTAAATCGAATCCACTAATTTTTTTAATCATATCCATTAATTTATTTTCACTAGTGTTGGTATATACCACAATAGGAGCAATATAACGGTCTTTGGTTATTTCATTAAAGTGAACAGGAACCGTCCTATTTTCTAAAATATCCAAGTTTCTACAACAACTACGATGGATACTGATTCCATTTCCTTTGGTGATATATCCAATAATATCATCTCCTGGAATAGGATTACAACAAGAGGCAATGTTTACCTTAACCTTATCAATTCCATCCACAATAATATCATTATCACTATTTTTGATCGTTACTTTCTTTGGAAGAAGGGCTTCCTCTTCTTCTTTTTTATAAACGGAATTAATAATAAAGTTAGGACTATATTTTCCATTTCCAATGTGAAGATACAACTCTTCGGTATTTTCTAATTTTAATTCTTTCAAAAGAGCGTCCATCGTATTATGATCAAAGAACTCCGTAAATGGAATTTTCCGTTTTCTTAATTCTTTTTCTAAGTTTTCTTTTCCCCGTTCCGTGTAGATTTCTCTTTCGCTCTTCGAGAAGAACGAACGAATTTTATTCTTAGTTTGCGTACTTTTGGCGATATTTAACCATTCTTTGGATGGACCTTTGGAATTTTTATTCGTATTAATTTTTACAATATCATTATCTTGCAATTCGTAGTCAAGAGGAACAATATTATTATTTACCATGGCTCCGACCATCGTTTCTCCGACTCTCGTATGCACTTTGTAGGCAAAATCAATCGGTGTTGCACCTTTTGGTAATTCGATGACGTCTCCTTTTGGAGTAAAACAGTAAATACTATTATTTAAAATTTCATCTTTAACGCTGTTGACGAATTCCTCACTACTCATTTTTTCGGCATTTAAATCAATAATCGATTTGAAAAATTGCAATTTTTGTTCCATCATGTTCTTATTATTGACTTCTTTATGCTCTTTATAAGCCCAGTGAGAGGCAATTCCGTTTTCCGCCACCTCATCCATTTCATACGTTCTAATTTGAATTTCAAATAAGTATCCATCGATTCCAAATACGGTCGTATGAAGAGATTGGTACATATTTGCTTTTGGCATTGCGATATAGTCTTTGAATCGTTTTGGATAAGGTTTAAATTTCGAATGAATAATTCCAATGGCTAAGTAACATTCCTGTTCGGTATCTACTAATACACGAAGGGCTAACAAATCATAAATATCGCTGAATTTTTTTCCATTGTTTAATTTGTTGTAGATACTATAGATACTTTTGGCTCTTCCTTTGATCTCATGTTTAATATTATGCTCGGTCAAAAGAGAAGATACTTCGTTCATCATTTCGTTGACCGTATAGTCTCTTTCTACTTTGGTTTTGTTTAATCTCTCTACAATGTCATAGAAAACGTCTGGTTTTAAATAACGAAGAGATAAGTCTTCTAATTCACTTTTGATTTTATGAATTCCAAGGTGATGAGCGATTGGAGCAAAAATTTCTAATGTTTCTTTGGCTTTTTTCTTTTGTCGGTCTTCATCTAATACGTAAAGAGTTCTCATGTTATGTAAGCGCGAAGCAAGTTTGATAATAATGACACGTACATCTTCGCTCATTCCAACAATGATTTTTTTATAGTATTCAATTAGGTAATCATTTTCGGTAGAAAAGTGAAGTTTACTAATTTTACTAACTCCGGCAATTAACTTTACTACCTCAGGCCCTAATTCTTTTTTGATCTCCTCTTCCCATTCGGATAAATCTACTTCGTGTAAAATTCCCGCACATAGGGTATCGATATCTGCATAAACGCTCGTTAGTATATAACAAACAGATAAGGCGTGATCAATAAGACGTGCTCCGCTTATCCGGAAATTTTCTGCATAATACACTTCGCTTAATTGATACGCTTTTTCAAACTTTTTTTGATCTTCTTCTTCCGTAATATAAGTTTGAATCTTTTCCATTACTTCTTCATAAGTATAGTTTTTATTATATTGTTTCATGTTATTTTCTTTCCTTTGTCTCTATTTTAAAATGAAGGATGTCTTCTACTATTTCATATAAATGCAAGGCAGAAGAGTGCATCCATTTTTCCTTTTTAATATAGTCAAAAATTTCTTGTTGGCTCATGGTGATTCCCTCTTGTTGTAACGCTTTTTTTCGCATTTTCAACACGGGGGATAAAAATTTTTGCAATTCTTGTTGCGTATGAAACTCTTGCATGTGTTACTTCCCCCTTACTACTAATTAGTATATCACAAAATATGGTAAAAGAAAATTAGTAATTCGTCTTTGCTCCATGAAAAAAGCAGATCGGGATCTCTCCTATCCGCTTTGGTTGCTGTTATTAATTTAGAATTTCCATAAAGTTTCGAATCATTTCAATCTTAGTTCCTAAATCTTCCATTTTATCTTTGGTTGTTAAACGATACACTTCTTTTGCTTCCTGTTCCATCATAGCAATACTTTCTGGGTTTCGATTCAAGTACTTATACCAGTAAGAGTGTTCTTGCAAATAACGCATTAAGTAGAAATTAGAACGAATGCGAAATTGGGTTTGTAAATCCATCGACTAATCCTCAAAGTATTTATACATTGGACGACGTTGATAAGCGGGGGCTTGTGGGGCGGAAGGTTTGTTAGAAGAAAGATCTTGAATGAGACTTACTGCTTTTTGAAGGCCATCTACTCCTCTTCGAACGGTTTCTAAATCAACTTTTTTAAGAGTATTAAATAAATCTTTTAAAGAAGTATCCCCAAGAAGAGTGGAAGATCTTTGATTTTGGGTATCTCCAGACTCTAGATATTTTCCCCAGACATCAACATTTTCTCCATAGATATCATACAGTTCATAAAATTTTTGCCAAGTCATCTCCCCGGATTTTACATAACGAATTAAATTTGGATTTTTACTGACAAACGCTTTAAAACTTTCTTTCGACATATTACCACCTATTAAAGTATATGCATCTTGCCGAAAAAAAGTCAAAGTCTTCTAACAATCTTTTCCTTTTTTGGAGAAAAGCTCTGGATCGAATTTTTTGCATCGAATCATCTCGATTTCTTCCCGATAAGGAGGGTAAATATGATCGATATACGGAGTTTCTAAAATTTTAGGAATCTGCTGCAAGCGAGGGTGATACACGATTTTCAATAAGGTATCAAAGCCAATAGTTCCGAATCCAAAATTTTCGTGTCGATCTTTTTTGGCTCCGCGTATGTTTTTGCTGTCGTTGATATGTACACAATACACATTCTCTAAACCAATTTTAGCTTCTAGTTCATCCAAGATAGAATCAAATTCCTCTAAGTTGTATCCAGAATCATTTAAATGACACGTATCTAGGCAGATTCCAACTCGTTTTATTTTTTGTACTTTGTTGCGAATTTCGGCTAACTCATCGATCGTTTTTCCGACTTCTGTCCCCTTCCCTGCCATTGTTTCTAGTAAAATTTTAACTTCTGAAGAATCGTTTTCTAATACTTCATTTAATGCATCCTGAATGTTTTGAATTCCCTTTTCTACTCCTTCTCCTACATGACTTCCAGGGTGAAGAACTAAATATTTGCAACCCAGGGCATCTACTCTTTTTAATTCCTCTTTTAAAAACTCGATCGAAAATTGGTATTTTTCTTCTTCTTTTCGATTGGCAAGATTAATAATATAAGGAGCATGAACAATGATGCTGCTTGCCTCTATTCCGGCATTTTTCATTTCTTCTCTTGCTTCTTTTACTTTCTCTTTCTGAATTTTAGCACGTTTGGTATTTTGAGGAGCACCGGTATAAAACATAAAAGTGTTAGCACCATAAGAAATGGCTTCTCTAACACTTTTTACTAATTGTTGATCTTTATCAAAGGCTACATGAGAACCGATTAATAGCATTTTGTTTCCTTCTTTCTGATTATTGTTGATTAGTATAAGTCGTAACATTCCAATCTAGGACATCTCCATCTCCGTTGATGGCGTTTTCTAATCCAGAAATCATTCCCTTTTGACTCGTTGCTCCAGAAATGTTTCCTGCTAGACTTTGAACGGTTACTTCCATCGTGTTTCTTGCTTCGTTAGTGATGCTATCTTCTTTAATATCCGAAATTCTCGTTAAGGGAATTGCATTTCTATCTTCGTCTTGTGCGGCGAAAAAATAAGCATATTGAGGATCTAATTCTGTTCCTTCGTTGATGACAGCAACATAACTTTTATTAATGACCCAATCTGCTCCATAAGGAGATTGATCAGACTTGTTTTCCATATCAATCATGTCAATATTGACTACTGTTACATCGTTTTTCGCAACGGGAGCTTTGTATTTAGACGCTAAAATACCAGCGTTGACACTATCGACAAACCCATTTGCCTCGGTTACGAAAGCACTTCTTTTACTTTTTTCAATATATTGA
>CALVKE010000026.1 GCA_944332535.1 uncultured Bacilli bacterium | reverse complement strand
ATTCTTTTCAAGGAGGAAGAGGGGCCTATACATCCGGAACGATTTATTTAGAAAAAGGGACCACTTTTTATGTTTATGTTGGAGGAGCTGGAAGTAATACGGATACTGGTGGATACAATGGAGGAGGCCCTCTTACAGAAGGACAGTCTCGCTATGGCTCTTCTGGCGGAGGAGCAACCGATATCAGAACAACTGGTGGTACATGGAATAACAAAGAAGGATTAATTAATCGTATTATGGTGGCAGCAGGAGGAGGAGGCGCCAATAATCGAAATCGTGGAGATACGCTAAGTGTATATGGTGCTGGAAATGGTGGCGCCGGAGGAGAGTTAGAGGGTCTTTCTGGTCAAAGTGTAAATTATGAGTCAGGCGGAGTTAGCTATAACGAGCATGGAATTGGAACGGGTGGAACGCAAACAGAAGGAGGAAAATCCGTCTACTATCACACGGATGGGACTTTAGTGAAAACTCATGAACATAGTGGGCTTTTTGGTACTTATAACGAAAGTTTTTTGACCGAATATAGCGTTCAAAGTGGCGGAGGCTCTGGTTACTATGCCGGAGGGTTTTCTGCTCACGGTGGAGCTGGAGGAGGATCTTCTTATATTTCCGGTCATCCTGGAGTAAACAGTGTTGATGCAAGTGGAAATCACACGGGTACAACGACACATTATACAGGTTACGTCTTCACAAATACTGTAATGATTGGTGGAGACAAAGAAATGCCTAGCAGTAGTGGAGAAGGAACAACAGTTGGAAACAGTGGTGATGGTTATGCTAGAATTACGTTACAACGGTTGATTGTCAATCAGCCAACTTCTACGAATCCTATGGAACCTACTTATACAGCTGATTCCAATTATGTCGTGAACGGAATAGTAGGTGGTCTATCCGGAATTAAAAGTATAACAGTGAATGGACAACCGGCCACTCTCAGCGGTAATAACTGGAGTTATAATCTAGCTTTGAGCGCGAATACCACAACAACTGTGACAGTAGTGGCAACGGATAATGTAGGAAGAACAATGACGCAAACGAGATATCTATTCTATGACAGTACTGCGCCAAGTTTAAATGTTACAGCACCAAGTACTACTTTAACATCGGCATGGCCAAATTATACAGTAACTGGAACAACGACTGACGCATCTGGCATTACAAGTGTAATAGTAAATGAGAAAACAGCTTCCTTATCTGAAACGAGCTTTTCAAGCGCTATCACTTTATCCAGTGGAGTGAATACAGTGACAGTTACCTCAACAGATCGTGCTGGAAGAACAACAACGGTGACTAGAACGATCTATTATTGGGATGTCAACAACGTAAACGATATGACGACTCTTGCTTGGTATCCGGTCTATCTTACCAATGCATTAGCAAATAGTCAGTTCCGCGCTAATTTGTGGGCTAGTTCCATTGCATGTAGCGAACTAGTAAAAAGCGGTTCTGCTATTGATACAATAAAAGCAAATGCCACTTATCAACAAGAATTAAGTGCTCAAGTCGATCGAGCTTATAACGAAGAGATTAACACACTAAATTATTATGTAGGAGCAAAAACCTATCTTTATTTGGGTGGTATAACTAGAGTAGGCGGAGGGTTTTCCAGCCCCGATGGTTTTGTAAGATATGATGACGGTTTTGGAGAACCCTATAATAATGGAGGACTTACAATAGGAAATGGTTATATGTTACTTGCACCAACAGCGCCCGGATATTTCATGTCAGCAGTAACTGACAACCCAATTGTTTTAGCTAACCATCATTCTGTTTCTTTCTATATAAATGTTGTTACTCCTCCATTGAATAATGGACAAACTTGGGGATATGCTGGAATTTATCACAGTAAATCACATATTGATACAGATCCTACAATTCAAGTGCCTACAGTTTGGACTGCTGGATTACAGACTAAAACTGCAAATCTTTCAGGATTTACAACGGGATACGTAGGAATAGTTACATCCATTGCAGGAGCTAATGCAGCTTCTCCTAATATCGTGGTTTATTCTATTTACTTGTCATAGCCCTTGCTCTTTCCTTTAAACTTTGGTATAATCTCTATTAGTTTGGAAAGGAGAAGAGGATATGATACAAGTAAAAAACGTTACCCTTCGCTTTGGAAAAAGAACTTTATTCGAAGATGTAAATTTAAAATTCACCGACGGAAATTGTTATGGAATCATCGGAGCGAATGGGGCAGGAAAGTCTACTTTCTTAAAACTGTTATCCAAAGAATTAGATACGACAAGTGGAGAAATTATTGTCGATAAAAACGCTCGTATTTCCGTATTAAAGCAAGATCATTATGCCTATGAAGAAGAAAGAGTCATCGATGTTGTCCTAATGGGAAATGCGAAACTTTATCAAATCATGAAAGAAAAAGAAGAGCTTTACTCTCATACCGAATTCAGCGAAGAAGACGGAATGCGTCTTGCCGAATTAGAAGGAGAGTTCATGGAAATGAACGGTTGGGAAGCAGAAAGTGATGCAACGACTTTGTTAAATAATTTACAAGTAGATAGCAAATACCAGGAATGCCTCATGAAAGACCTTCCAGCAAAAGAAAAAGTAAAAGTCCTTCTTGCACAAAGTCTTTTTCAAAATCCCGATGTCTTATTACTAGACGAACCAACTAACAATTTGGATATCGAATGTATTAACTGGTTAGAAGAGTTTATCATTAATTATCCAAATACGGTTATTGTCGTATCACACGATCGTCACTTTTTAAATAAAGTATGTACGCATATCGTAGATATTGATTATTCAAAAATGAAGTTGTATGTTGGAAATTATGATTTTTGGTATGAATCTAGTCAGCTAGCATTAAAACAAAAACAAGAACAAAACAAAAAGAAAGAAGAGAAAATCAAAGAGTTACAAGATTTTATCGCTCGTTTTAGTGCCAATGCTAGTAAAAGTAAACAAGCAACTTCCAGAAAGAAAATGCTTGAAAAAATCGAATTAGAAGAAATTGTACCATCTTCTAGAAAATATCCTTATATTGATTTTAAACCAGAACGACTTGCTGGAAATGAAATTTTGACGGTAAAAAATCTTACTAAGACAATAGACGGTAGAAAAATTCTAGATAAAGTATCGTTTACAGTATTAAAGGGCGATAAAATTGCTATTTTGGGAAATGATGAGATTGCGAAAACTACTTTATTTAAAATCCTAGTAGGGGAAATACGACCAGATAAAGGAGAAATTATCTTCGGTAAAACCATTCAGAAATCTTATTTCCCACAGGATAATACCGAATATTTTCAAAAAGAGGAAACAATTATGGAATGGATTGGTTCTTTCTATGACATTAAAGATGAAACCGTTCTTCGAAGTTTCCTAGGAAGAATGCTATTTTCGGGAGAAGATGTGTTTAAGAAGGTAACCGTTTTATCCGGAGGAGAAAAAGCTCGTTGTATGCTTGCCAAATGCATGCTAGAAGCTCCTAATTTCTTAATTTTAGATGAACCAACAGCTCACTTAGATTTGGAAAGTATTACCTCTTTAAATAACGGACTAATAAAATACGAAGGGGAATTATTATTTGCTTCCCATGACCATCAATTTATTAGTACAACTGCTAATCGAATGATTGAGATCTTACCAAATGGAAGTATTCTAGACCGAAAAATGAATTATGACGATTATTTAGAAAGCAAAGAAGTGAAAAAAATAAAAGAAGCTGCTCTTTCCAAGTAGCTTCTTATTTTTTTAAAATTTTACGATAGATATTTTGTCTTCTTCTTTCTTCTTGAATTTCGGTCAACGTCATGAATTGTAAGTCAATGTCAGGTAGATCTTTAATCAATTGCTGTACATATTGTCTGCTTTGCTCTAACATATAGAAAATTCCTAAGCTGCTAAAATCACTTGGTTGTAAGAAAGGATTCCCTTCTTTTGTTAGAGTAGCTTCTTTTGGCGTCTTTACTCGTCTTTGATACATTTCTTGTAAACACCGGAAAGTCACCTTACCAGTATCTCCTCTTTTTAAACATAACTGTCCATTTTTGCGAGCCGTACAGCTGATTTCATTTAAATCTACAAAGACGGTTCCAGCATCACATGCTATTTTTTGATAAGCTTCATTTTGCTTTTGCAAAAATTCCCGTACTCTTCCTTCTTTTGGAAGAGGATATCCCATTTGGTAAATATCAATATTAGGATTTAAGGAACGAAGTAATGCAATATTTCGCTTTCTTTGTTCCATTTCTTGTTCTTGGATTGCCTCTTCAACCATCTGATACTTCATATTCTGTAATCCGCAAGAATAAAATATACTTACATCCTCAAAATTAGTGATTACATCTCGAAGAGCAGTATGCGTATCCTCACTTTGAATCAACTTTTCTCCTTTTCCATAGAAAAACTTAGAAGGTTTTCCATTGTTTTCTAACACATTCTGAAGTTCTTTTACTTCTTCTAATGTAATATTCGATAAAATCATTTCTTTGATATGATGTTCCCGAAATGGTTCTTTAAAAAAAGCATTAAAGTAAGCAAGATTAATTCCACTAAAATCAATGGCCTTTATAAGGCGTTCAAAATAACTATTGTTTCCGTCGGAATTTCCAAGGGCATCCACTAGTCCGATCATTGCTACATTTTTTCCTTGAAAACTTTTTTCAATGGCGTCGATCTCTAATCCATATTCAATGTCATCTGTCATTTTTTAACCACCTTCGTCCTACTATCCTATCATATTTTAAAACTCTTGTCTATGTTTTTAGGAACGAATTTTTAACTCTCCGCGTTCACATCGATTTCCCCAACTATCAATTAGTTTGTTATTTTTACGAACGGAGATAATTTCGCAGTGATTAGGGCAGCGGTGGCATTCCACTCCTTTGGTTTCAAACTCTTCCATCGAAAATTGAAATTGGAAAGTCGTTCGTTTGGGGCTTCTTTTAGCAAGAAGGGCAACTCCAATTGCGCCCATCAAGTGTCCGACCTTACTGGTAATGACTTCTTCTCCCAATAATTCTTCAAACGCTTTTTTCACACCGATATTTTTGCTAACTCCTCCTTGAAAGATAATAGGCCCTTCTATTTTTTTTCCTTTCCCTACATTATTTAGATAATTCATGGCGACACTTTTACAAAGTCCTGCTATAATATCTTCCTTTTTGTAACCCATTTGGATTTTATGGACCAAATCACTTTCTGCAAAAACAGTACAACGTGCGGCAATGTTCGTCGGATGTTTACTCTCAACAGCAATAGGGCCAAACTCTTCCACCGCAACTCCTAAACGGGAAGCTTGAGAAGAAAGAAAAGCGCCAGTACCTGCTGCACATAACGTATTCATCGCATAATCGGTAACAATTTGGTCACGAAGGAGAATAATTTTAGAATCTTGCCCGCCAATTTCAATAATCGTTCGAATATTGGGATAGTAGAAGAGTGTCCCCGTTGCGTGAGCGGTAATCTCATTTTTAATAACCGTGGCATTTAGAATGGTTCCTATTAATTTTCTAGCAGAACCAGTGGTACCAATTCCAACAATCTGAACATCTTCCTCTTTAATTTGTTCTTTTAATTCCAAAATAACATTTTTTACTGCCTCCATAGGACTTCCATTCGTAGCCAAGTAACTACTTGCTAAAATCACTCCATCCGAATTTAAAATGACTCCTTTGGTGGAAATACTTCCAATATCAATTCCTAAAAAACATTCCATTATTCTCTCCCCCTTTTGGCTTGTATCATATCATAAAATGCTTCTAATCGCGTTTTAATTCCTGTGTCACTCGCCCCTGAATCAAAAGAAAAATAAATAATTGGCATCTCTTCCTCTTTACATACTTTATCAATAATCGGAATTGCTCCAATTTCTGGAGTGCATCCAAATGGTTTGGTATGAATGATTCCATCAAATCCTTCTTCGATTAAGTATTTTGCCCGGTACACATTATCCATTCCATCTGCTCCAAGAGTGTAATAACAATAGCGATGTATTTTTCGAAGCATTCCTCTCGTTTTCCACTTCTTTAGAAAAAGAAGATATGTCACATTGGTAAAACGCTTGATTTCAATATTCATTTTTGCAAGTTCTTCTTCTAAAAAATAGGTCGCAAAAGGTTCCATTGCCGTATATAGTTCTCCAATAATACCAACACGTAAGCAATTTTCTTTCGAACGTATTTCGATTCTTTGAAATTTCTTTTTATAGCGAAAATAAGCACGAGTAAGGCTCAAAAAACCTTTTGTATGAGAAAAAGTCTCTAACATTTCCGTCTTTGTTTTACGGAAAAGACCAGGCTTTTTTTCAAAGCCGATATTTTGCCGAATGATCTCATCTAATTTATCCATATAAAAAATCATGAGAAGGGTAAGAAGAGCATAGTAGGCAAATTTTAGGAAAGGAAGATGCGGGTTTAGTTTTCGAAAAGTTTGAAACATGTGAGAGACGGTAAAATGATCACTATCTACTAAAGAATAAAATTGAAAATCATAGCCCAAATCTTTTAAAATTTTCTCTTGTACTTCTGCATAATAACCGTAGCGACATCCTCCTCCAGCTTGTAATAGAATAGTTGCCCCATTTTCTAAAGATTCGATAAAATTTCCTAAATTGTATTTAAAGGGAATACACACATAATCCGGAGAATATTTACTTCCAAGTTCCAAGGTTTGTTTGGTAATCTTTGGAGCAGGGCGTATTTCATGAGGGGTCGTATGTGTCAAAAAATAAGTAATGGGAACAGAGTAATCACCAAGATGGGGGAAACTAATGATTTCTTTCTTCATGAAGATTCTTCCTTTCATTTAAAATATCGACAAAGCTTTCTAATCGAGTAATGAGTCCAGCATCGCTATTTAACTCATCGATAAGCAATGTGATAAGAGGTTTTTGTACGGTTCGAACAATCATTTCGTTACAAAGAGAATCTGGTCCGCAAGGAAATGTAGTAAGTAAGATGATTCCATCTACATCTTCTTGATAACTAACAATACTTCCCATGATTTCTTTGTTATAAGTAAAGTAATTTTTCGGTGAAATTTTTTTGGAGTCAATCTCTACATATTTCGTATCGTAAAGATCGGAATAAAGAAGATCAATTCCTTGTTCCTCTAAATAACGACTAATTTCTTTTCCAATTAGGTTATCGTATAAATTATAGGGGTGACCAGCGAGCAAAATTTTCAACTTTTTACTGCTTCCCAAAATATTTTTCTGTTTGGAATAACGTCTTTCCTTCATAAGAGTCTCATAAGCTTTGGCATCGCGATATGCTTTTCTAATTTTCCGCCAAGGAAATCCCAACTCTAATCCCATCGTAATAAAGGAAAACTCTTCGGTTTCTCTTTTTGTAATATCGATATTATAATGGAGAAATCTTTTTTCAAAAGTATTGCGACATAAATCGTAAAGTGCCATAAAATTGGTACAAACTTTTTCTCCACGTTTTAAACAAGCAATGCGAAAGGTTAGAACGTAATCACACTTATCTAGTAAGTATTGAACATGTCCCATGTAAATCTTCATCGGAAGGCACGCCTCATCCAAAACATATTTTTTGCCTTCTTCTAAAATCTCTCGATTCGTATTAGGACTAATAATTATTTCACATCCTAAGTTTTCAAAGAATTTCACCCATAAATCTTTATATTTGTAATAGAGTAGGGCTTTTGGAATACCGATCGTTATTTTGTTCATTTGTATCCGCTCCTCGATTTAACTATATGAACAGGAACATTTAAATATGTAAAAGAAATGAAGTAAATAGAATATCTTCTTCTCTTGACAAAAAAGCCCGGGGGGGGGTAGAATATAGATAGAAAAATAGAGAGAGAATATTTTCGAAAAGTTTGCAATTTGTATAGTACTCTATTATAATAGATATAGAGTAAAAATAGGTGAGCTACGAAATAAGACAAGTTTTTAAGGATTATATTGTTATATTTAGTAGAAGAATGGGAGAGGCTCGGATGAAAAATAATCAAAAAAGACAAATCGTAAAAATGACGGTATTTATCGCAAGTATTTTTGTAATATTTTTAAGTGTAACATACGCTTTTGTATCGTTTACTTTATCAGGAAGTAAAAAGCAGATCGTAACGGCTGGAAGCTTGTCATTGTTAATTACCAACGAAGTAGAATTAACATTAGAGGATGCTTATCCTATTGCCGATGAAGTGGGAATGATCGGACAAGCAGGAACATTTGATCTAGTCAATCAAACGTCAAACGATACGAATTATCAACTTTATTTAGAAGATGTTACTAAAGGCGATAATAAGCTAGATTATGATCTAGTAAAAGTGTATATTGAAAAGAATGAAAATACAAAACTGATTAAAAGATTATCAAGCCTTTCTTATAATGAGATGACAATTGATTCTGGAGTAATAGCAGGAAACGAAACCAATCATTACAGTTTGAGACTTTGGATTAGTGAAGAAGTAGAGGATAACAGTTTAATTGCCGGAAAAACTCTATCTTTTAAGATAGGATGTAAGATTGCACAAGACGAAAATGAACTTGCTAAAGTAGATAATTATCCAGAGCCAAAGATGGAGTTAATAACGACTAGCGCTAGTATGCCTGCGGGAAGCAGTAACTTAGCGGAGTTTAAAATGAGGTTATCGAATGTTAGTGAGGAAATATTAACGTTTAAGCCGGTATTAGTTAACGATAATTTTGAAATAGTAAAAAGTGATGGAAGTGCTATTGATAGTATTACTTTGCAACCCTTAGAAACTTTAGAATATACTTATTACGTTAAGAATAAGAATAAAGACTTAGTAGGAACGATTACTTCAACTATTAACTTAGAAATGGAAAGCCCCTATCATGAAACAATTATTACGGAACAATTCATTACAATTTATATTGATATGGAAAGTTGGCTAAAAGCCAATGGGGCAGTATATTTAAGTGATGCAGTTTACATGAGTGATGAAATGATCGGAAATGTAAATAATGCCAAAACAAACATTATAAGCAAAGGAACACCTGATTTTAATACAATCGCACCAAGTGTTACCTATGATGTAAAGGTTGCGACCACTAACGGAAGTTTTAGTACTCCGAACGCCATTTATATGGCAACGGATTATAGTATTAATCCAGAAACAGGGGCATTTTCATTGGTTAGTTCTACCCA
>CALVKE010000025.1 GCA_944332535.1 uncultured Bacilli bacterium | reverse complement strand
CTCAATCAAAGACAAAGAACGAATTCCAATCATAGACATTTGTAACGTTCTAGGAATTGGAGTTGCTGTTAAGGTTAACACATCCACATTCGACTTATATTCTTTGATTTTTTCTTTGTGCATTACTCCAAAACGTTGTTCCTCATCAATTACCAATAACCCTAAGTCCTTTGGTTTCACATCAGAACTTAACAAGCGATGCGTTCCAAATACAACGTCAATTGTTCCATCTTCTAACCCAGCTAATATCCTTTTTGCCTCTTTGGGAGTCGTAAAGCGATTTAAAAGAGCAATACGAACAGGATAAGAACGAAAACGCTCTAAAGCATTTTGATATTGCTGATTCGACAAAATGGTCGTAGGACAAAGATACAGTACTTGTTTGGAATCCATCACAGCTTTAAAAATAGCGCGAAAAGCAACTTCGGTCTTTCCATATCCAACATCTCCACAAAGGAGACGATCCATTGGTCGACTGGATTCCATATCTTCTTTAATGTCTTGTGTTGCTTTTAACTGATCTGCTGTTGCTTCATAAGCAAACTCTTCCTCAAAACTTTTTTGAAGTTCCGTATCTTTCTGGAACATAAATCCTTTCTTCATCTCACGTTCCGCATATAATTGAAGCAATTGATTCGCAACATCTTGTATTTTATGCTTTACCCGAGCTTTTGTTTTGGCCCATTCTGTTCCACCAAGCTTATTAATTTTAATATGTGACCCTTCGTTCCCGGCATATTTACTTAATAAATCAATTTTTTCAACAGGAATATACAGCTTATCTTTTCCTTCATAACGAACAACGATATAATCCTTGATAATATCCCCTGTCTTTAAGGTCTGAATACCATCATAAATTCCGATTCCATGCACATCATGTACCACATAATCGCCGATCTCTAATTTGTTAATGTCTTTGATCTTGCTAGCAAATTTAAAAGAGGTTTTATATTTTTTCTTTTCTTCTGTTACGTGAAATAAATCCTTATCCGATAAAAATATAGTATCTTGATAAACAAACCCACGATGAATGACATGATGAACGAGATTAATTTTTCCTAAGACAATGGAATCTAAATTACTAATTACATAAGGAAGATCAATATGCTTCACAAAGTTTTTCATTTGATAATCTTTTAAACAGATAACGATTGTTTTATTAAGTTCCAAGTTCTCACGTAAATATTTTCGAATAGCTTCGATATTCTCATGAAAAACAGGAACTGGCTTACTCGAAAAAGGAAAAACACGAATCGAAGAATCTTTTAATAAATTATCAATACTTAAATAATAAATTGCATCTTCGACAGGATGTAATTCGAACATGTAATTTCCAGAATAAGAAGTATCTTTATCACGTCGATAAGAAGTTGCCTCTTCCAAAATAGAACGATAAGTAATTTCTAGTTGTGTATAATCTTTAAAACATAAAATACTACTCTTTAAATAATCACGAATAGAAGCAACAGAAGAAGAATATTCTTTTAAATATTTCTGTTTCCGTTTTTCTTCCTCAATCGTTTGATTTGAATCTAATAAAAATTCACTGTATGGTCGAATGGTTACCTCTTTCACTTCCTGAATAGACTTTTGACTTTCTTCTTCAAAATAACGAATCGAATCGATGGTATCTCCAAAGAATTCAAATCGAGCCGGATGATCGGATCCTAATGGAAAAACATCGATGACAAAACCGCGAACCGCAAATTCTCCAGTTCTAGTTACGATAGTATCTCGAACATATCCCATTTGATACAATTGTTCCACTAAATTCTCCGGTGAAATATCTTGATCTACACGAAGAGTTAAAAAATGATTTTGATATACTTCAGGAGTAGGAAGATAACGTAAATATCCCATCAAATTAGTAATCACAATTCTATTATTGTCTTGCATAAGAGCATTCAAAGTATCAAGTCGCTGAATCATCAAATCAGGGCTAATAGCAAGTGCTTCACTTGTTAAAAAATCATCCATTGGAAATAATAATACTTTATCGGTGTAATCCAAAACGAATTCATAAAGTTTATTAGCTTCAAAAAGAGACGATGTAACAACTAAAATCCCTTTGTTTTTCTCTTCTTGGATTTCTTTTAATAAAACAGAAAAAAGCTCGTCCGTTAAACCGGTTAAGCCAATATTTTTAAGATTCGTCTCTTCTAAAAATTTAGAAAATAGTTTCATAGTATCACCCTGTATGTTTTCTATTATATTTATTCATTACCAAGTCAAAATCCATAGAAAGAAAATCATCAAGAATCGAAATACTTTGCTTTAAAACAGGAGATAATATCTCTTTTTCTTCTGTTGTAAAAGTGCCTAAAACATAATCTTTGGTGTCCATCTTCTTATTATTAGAAATCCCAATTTTAAGTCTTTTATACTGATTACTATGAAGATGGAGTTCAATATTTTTTAATCCGTTGTGTCCTCCACTAGAACCAGACGGTTTTAGTTTAAATGTTCCAATTTCTAAATCTAAATCATCGTTGATAATCAAAATATCTTCTAAAGCAATATGGAAAAAATCCATATATCGACGAACAGCTTCTCCGCTTAGATTCATAAAAGTCAAAGGTTTTAATAGAATTACTTTTTCTTCCTGGTGCCAAAATTCTGCATAAATACCCTGAAATTTTTCTTTTTGAAACGAAATTTGATGAGCTTTTGCATAAGCATCCAACACCATATAACCAATATTATGTCTTGTATTTTCGTATTGTTTTCCAGGATTTCCAAGTCCTACGATTAATTTCATTTTGATCCCTTCCCTACATGATATTCTTTATAGACTACCGACTTGGAAAGATGTCTTTCCGTCGCTACTTTTTTAATTGCGTCTTTTTCACTCATCCCGTCATCTAAGTAAAGTTGAATATGTTCTAAAATAGACAAATCAGAAAAATCTTCTTCTTGCGAATTTCCTTCTACTACAAGAACCATTTCTCCTTTTAATTCTGGTAGCAAAGGTAAAATTTCCGAAATCAAGCCACGAATAACCTCTTCGTAACGTTTGCTAATTTCTCGGCAAAGTGCTACTCTACGATTTCCTAATATAGCAAGCATATCCTCTAATGTTTCCTGAATACGATGAGGGGCCTCATAAAATATCATAGTATAAGCAATATTTTTTAATTTGGCAAGTTCCTTTCGTCGTTTAGCCCCTTTATGATTTAAAAAACCATAAAAAACAAAAGGCGAAGGAGCAAGTCCAGACATCGTTAAAGCGGGAACAAAAGCGGTTGGACCTGGAAGAGAAATTACCGCATAACCACAAGCTATCACATATTCTGCAATGCGATAACCAGGATCACTAATAATTGGAGTACCACGATCTGTTATTAAACCTACTCGACTTCCTTCCGCAATACTTTGTACAACCATCTCTTTTATGGCTTCTTCATGATGTTCGTCACTTCTGATTAACCGTTTTTTAATATGAAAATGATACAACAATTCCGATGCGACTCTTGTATCCTCACATAAAAGAAAATCAACCTCTTCCAAAGTTTTGATCGCACGTAATGTGATATCTTCCATATTTCCAATAGGAGTCGGAATTAAATATAAACATCCTTTTTCTTCATAGCTTTTCTGTCTCATAAGATTCCCTTTCAAATAATTTTAATACTTCCTTTCGGTAACTACCATCTTCATAATGTACATAAAAAGGAGGTAATACCTTTAATCCAGATTTTCCATTTTTCATTCCTTCAATCAAAACCAAATTGGACTCCTCCCCCTCTTTTGGATAAACAAATTGAACTCTCTTAGGAGTAATATGGTATTTTTCGAAGAGTTGACAAATTTCTAGAAATCGTTCACTACGATGAACCATAGCGAATACTCCCTTATTTTTTAATAAGAAACTTCCAACAGAAATAAGTTCTTCCAAAGTTATCATTTTCTCATGACGAGCGATCGTTTTATGAATATCTTCGTTAATATTCGAAGAGGAATGATAACGAAAATAAGGAGGGTTTGATACTACAACATCAAAACTATCCGGTGAATAATAGGATGGAAGATCTTTGATATCCATATGTAGCAAAGTAATTTGATTTTCTAAATGATTATATTGTAACGTTTTATAAGCTAATTGATAAACATCTTCTTGAATTTCTACTGCAACAATTGGCCTCTTTGTTCTCGTTGATAGAATTAAAGGAATGGGTAAATTACCAGTACCTAAATCAATAATATTTTCAACTTTTGCTCTTACTGTTACAAAGTTCGGGAGTAATACCGAATCTAGAGAAAAACTGAACCAATCTGGATTTTGATAAATTTTCAAATTTTCGTATCCTAATAGATCATTTAATACTTCCATAACCATCCCTCAAATCACAATTTACAAAAGTATGATTAGGAAGTTCTAATACTACGGTATTCGTTAGTAAATTAATGGAACTAACCTTTCCCTTAACCCCATTCATTTCAACAAGCTGACCAATTTTAGGAGCAGACTTCTTCATTTCTGTATATTGATCATCTTCATATTTTAAACAACATAAAAGACGACCGCAAACACCATTAATTTTCGTAGGATTTAAAGCGATATATTGATTTTTTGCCATATTAATAGAAACACTATCAAAGTCAGTTAAAAAAGAATTACAACAAAGGAATCTTCCACAGGGACCAAGTCCGCCAATTTCTTTTGCTTTATCACGAACACCAATTTGACGAAGTTCAATTCTTGTTTTATAAATTTGGGCTAGCTTTTTCGCAAGTTCTCGAAAATCCACTCGATTATCCGAAACAAACGTAAAAAGTAATTGATTACGCTCAAGAGTATAAAAACAATCCACTAATTTCATTTCCAAAGAAAGACTGTTAACAAGTGATTTGGCCTTAGCTAGTGCCTTTTGAGCATCCTCGCGATTTTTTTCAAATTGCACTTTATCTTCTTCCGTCGCAAGACGAACGACGGAAAAAAGATCATCGGGAACATCTTCTTCCGAATACTCTTTTATTTCAGAAACTGCTTCTCCCAACTGGTTCCCACGATTTGTGGAAACAACAACGAGATCATTTTTTTTAATTGCCTCCTCTTCTACGGAAAAAGGATGCAAAAGGCCATTTTCATAACGCACATAAATCAAATTTTTCATCTATTCACCTCCTACGTAATCAATAATAAACTTGTCCATCCATAAAGGAAGATTAACATTATAGGGAATTGCCTCTTTGGAAAAACGAATCACATTTAACTTTCGGATCAAAGAAGAAACGGTATTGTTCTGGCATAGAAAAGAATAAAAATCGCAAGAAATAGAAGAAGAATCTTTCACTTTATAATGTAAAGCATCTAGAAATAACTGTTCCATCCGCGAAAAAGCGTTTTGCATATCCTCTTTGCTGGAATAGAAAGAAAACCATAAATCTTTGATGTAACAAATAGTTTCTGTCCCACGTTTTTCCAAAGAAAGTATAAAATCACATAAAGTGTCGTCTCCCTCTACTTCTTTTATCTCTTCTTGTTCCCCAATTAAGGTATAAATTTGACACCGAGATAGAATAGTAGGAAGAATTTGATACCGATTTTCTGCTACCAAAATAGCAATAATTCCTTCTTCTGGCTCCTCGATAAACTTTAGCATAGAGTTAGCTGCTGATTTATTCAGTTTGTCCGCCTCATATACAATATAAATACGTGGTAATTCATCCATTGATTTCGTACTAAAAACATCTTTTAAAACTTCTATTTGTTCTTTTTTTATCCACATTCCATCTGGTTCGACAATATAAATATGATCATCGACTCCCTCATCGACAAGGTGACATAAAGAACAGTTTTCACATTGCTCTAGATCGGAATAATGATTCGGACAAAGCAAAAATTTTGCAAAAGAAAGAGCCAGCTCTTTACCATTTGCAAATGTAGATGTTTCAATAAAATAAGCATGTGATATTCTTTTTTTATCCAAAATAGAATGACAAATTGCCTCATAAAATTCTTTTTGTGAATCTTTATATAAATCTAACACATTACCACTCTCCTTCAATACACAAGAACGAATAATAATACTAAGGAGAAAAGAGCAGGAAAGCCCAACAAACTAGTAAGTCCTACAGTAACCACATTAATTGGCATCACCATATTAAAATTAACTGCTATCATATTATATCCATATAAGATAACAAAACCCAAAATAATTCTCTTCAAAATAGCTATAATATATTTCATAAGTCACCTCTACTTAAGATTATGACCTATGGGACAAATTATTCTAAATTCTTCCGATCTGCCAAAGCTCGTTCCAAAGTCATGGCATCCATATACTCCATATCTGCTCCAATTGGAATTCCGCTGGCAATCCGAGATACTGTCAAAGGCATACCATCTAGAATTCTTTTAATATAAAGTGCCGTCGTTTCTCCTTCGACACTTGGTTTAAAAGCTAAGATAATTTCTTTAAAATGGCCTGCACGAATTCTATCTAATAATTTATCTAATTGAATATCTTCCGGATTAATTCCGTCTAAAGGAGAAATCAATCCGTTTAAAACATGATATAAACCGTGATAAATTCCGAGTCTTTCAAATAAAAATAAACTTTTTACATCCTCTACTACACAAAGAATTTCCTGGTTACGAAGAGGATCAGAACAGACATAACAAACTTCTTCCTCCGTTAAATTATTACAAATAGCACAAGTATGAATCTTCTGTTTTACATCTTCCATACTTTCTTGAAAAAAGCGAAGGCGTTCTTCAGGCAAATCCATTATAGCAAAAGCATATCTTTCTGCAGTTTTACGCCCTACTCCTGGAATATATTGAAAAGAGTCTATCAATCGCTTTAAACTATCCGGATACATAATGACTCCTAGAAAAAGCTAGGAATGGCATTTCCAAATTTACCCATTTTTTCTTCTAACTCTTTATCCACTTTTTGAAAAGCATCCCTTAAAGCAACAACAATCATATCTTCTAATATTTCCAAATCTTCTTTTGATAAATCTTCTTTATTAGAAATTTCTATTTTAACTATATTTTTGTCTCCTGTAACAACAACTTTTACAAGAGCACTTTCTCCAGTGAATTCCTTTTTATCAATTTCACTTTTTACTTTCATCATATCTTTTTGTAAACTTTGTGCTTGTTTCATTAATGCTTGAATATTCATATTTATTTCCCTCTTTCTTTTTATTGAATTTTTACAATATCTTCCCCAAAAAGGGCAATTGCTTGATGCACAATATCATCGGAAGAAGAATTTTCCACTTCCGTAGTAGTAACATTCGGTAAAATCATTTCTGGAACTTCTTGCAATTCGTACTTTTCGCCAGAATTTTTTCGAGCAATAAATTTCTTTTTTTCTTCTTCCCACATTTGATTGGTAATAATTGCAATCTTGTAACGATGACCAGTTATCTTTTCTATTAATTCTTCCATTACGTATAATAATTTAGTACCTCTTTCTAATACTGATTCATAGTTACAAGTTACTATCATAAATCGCTCTCCAGCGGCACGAACCTGAGAATCAATAAGATAACATGCTGCAGCACCATAGGAACGATCTAAAACAAAGTCGTTCAATTGTTGAAACTTTTCTTTGATAAACAATAGATACTCTTTTTTGGCACTAGCAAACGTATTATTTACAACGGCATCGCATACTCGAAAATAATTTTCCAACCATTTTGGATCTTCTTCCGCCTCTTTAGAAACCAATTTTTCCGGATTCGCAATAGACTTCTCCTCTTCTTTTTTTACCTCTACTTTTTCCGGCTTTACTGGTTGAACAATATCAACTTTTTGAGAAGGAATAGAAGTCAAAGGAACTACTTTAGGTTCATGAGTAACAGGAGAATCTGTTTCTCTCTTGGAATCAACATTCCCATTGATAAATCCCAATAAAGAAGTTTCCAGCAAAACTTTTACACTATTTACGTTTTTACAATCCACCAATAATTGATTAAGCTCATGAATTAATGAGATAATAAAATTGATAGGATAACTCTCTTCTTTTTTTGTATAAAACCGAATCATTTTATCTCTTAGCAATTCCATAATATCTTGAATAAATACAATTAAATCCTTGCCAGATTGATATAAGTCATCGATTTTTTGTAACAATTGAACAACATCTTTTTGATAAATAAAATCAAGGAATTGTTCTTTATATTCATAATCTACTAAACCATTAATTTGATTAAAATCAGAAAGTGTTATTTTATCGTTGCAATAAGATGCAGCCTTATCTAATATTCCCAAGGCATCTCTCATTCCGCCTTCCGAAATTTTAGCGATTTTTTGAAGAACTGCTTCCTCTATTTCAATATTTTCTTGCTTACATACATAAGCTAATCGATCGATAATTTCCGCATCTGAAATTCTTTTGAACTCAAAGCACTGACATCTAGAAATAATCGTAATCGGAACTTTATGAGGATCTGTCGTTGCTAGAATAAATACCACATGCTCTGGGGGTTCCTCTAAAGTCTTTAATAATGCATTAAAAGCACCAATAGATAACATGTGAACCTCATCGATAATATATACTTTATATTTCAATTCGGATGGAACAAGATTGATTTTATTTCGAATTTCACGAATTTCATCTACCCCATTATTGCTTGCTGCGTCAATTTCAATAATATCCGTACATTCGTTCGATGCTATAGATAAACAGTTTTTGCATTTTCCGCAACAAATACCATCGTGAGGATCCAAACAATTAATAGTTTTTGCTAATATTTTTGCAATGGTTGTTTTTCCGGTTCCTCGAGGTCCAGAAAACATGTAAGCATGAGACGTTTTTGAGTTTTCTAATGCATTTTTTAATGTTTTTACAACCGCTTCTTGTCCTACTACATTAGTAAAATCAAGTGGGCGGTATTTACGATATAAAGCTTGATATGCCATCATCCACCTCCACATCTCTACCGAATATTATATCAATTTTACAGCAAAAAAAAAAGACATTATCTCTTTTTTTTGAAAAAATCCTGCAAATGATTTTTAAGATTCTCATCGTATTCTACAACTTCTATTTCCACAGGATGATTCGCATTATTATCAGCTAAAATATTTTGAATAATAGTAGAATTATCATTTTTATCTCTTGCTACACAATAATATATTTTAGATATTCTAGCTTGATGAATGGCCGAAGCACACATAGGACAAGGTTCTAAAGTGACATAAATTTCACAATTAGTTAACCTCCAATTATTTAATTTTTTAGAAGCTTTTCGAATAGCCAATAATTCAGCATGAGCAAGAGAACATTGCTTCTTTTCCTTTTGGTTATGCGCTCTAGAAATTACAGTTCCATCTTTTACAATAACTGCACCAATTGGCACTTCATTTTCTTTAAATGCTTTCATAGATTCTTTATAGGCAATATCCATGAATTTCTTTTGATACATCTAAAATCACCACCAAAATAAAAAGTGCACATAAATGCAAAGTGTTAAGGATGCTATCTTCCGATCCTGACCTGGTTCCACCGCATTTATTGCACGTATTAATAATACAATATTCTTCTAATAATTGCAAGCCTACCTTTATATTTTTTTAAATAAATAAAATTATAATTTCACTAAATTATTTCCCGGGAAATAATTTTTATTTTTTATTCACAAATTAACAATGTTTCACGTGAAACATATACAAATTTTTTAGAGTTAAACCAATTTTAGACATAAACAAATTTTCTATTATGGCTTTTATAAAGAAAATTAAGTCTAATATGAATATAAAATAATATAAAGTCTTTTATGATTAAATAGAGTTTATATTTACTTTAACAAATAGACTATCTCCATACTAAATTCTAAGAAAAGATATTTAAAATTATTTCCCGGGAAATAATTTTACTTTTTTAATTTTAAAAACGACAATGTTTCACGTGAAACATGTGCAAAAAAACTATAGATTTATCTAAACTTTAAAAGTTTATCCTATAATCTTTAATATATCTATTTTTATTTAAAAAAAGTTATACCTTTGGGTGCGAACTCAATAAAAATTATTTCCCGGGAAATAATTTTCTTTTTTTAATTTCAAAAATGACAATGTTTCAAGTGAAACATGTGCAAATTTTTTTATAATAATAAATAATATTTTTAATAAGTTTCATACTAATACAAAATATTTATTTAAAAAGAATTTTTTTAAATATCATTCACCTATATAAATAGAGTTTAATAACTTACCCATATAGATTTCTATTTTCAATTATTCATTTGAAATAGCAAATATTAAAATTGTATTAAATTATTTCCCGGGAAATAATTTTCTTTTTTTAATTTCAAAAATAGCAATGTTTCACGTGAAACATGTGCAAAATTTTTTCTTGATTACTTATCTAGTATTCTACTGATACGATCTTTACTACTATATATTAAAAAATGAAAATCTACAAAAAAATAAAATTTCTATTTATATTATTATATATAAACTTAATTCCTTATATAGGAAAACAAAAAAACATTGTAAATATTAAAAATTAATATAAAAAGATTATGCAAATTATTTCCCGGGAAATAATTTATATCTTTAATTCACAAATTGACAATGTTTCACGTGAAACATGTGCAAAAATATTAGTTCATACTAATTAAAATATATTTTTGTTCATCTTAATATCTATAATTAAAATAATATTTTTTATAATAAATAAAAATCTTATTTTAAAAAGTTATTATTATTATTATTTTGCATATAGTGCTTTCTAACAATTTTTTATTACTTCATCATAAGATATATTTTCCAAATATAAATTTATATAATATAAAATCATCTATCATCATATGTTATATTAACTTTGTATTAATCTTATATAATAAATAATTATTGTAGTAAAATAAAATGAAAAAGTTTTAAAAAATTATTTCCCGGGAAATAAATTCACTTTTAATCCACAAACTGACAATGTTTCACGTGAAACATGTGTAAAAAATATTAAATTTATCTGAATATAAATAGTATATCTATTTTTTTAATACTATTTATATAACTTCCTTAATATTTTATTATTTCTATTATAAATTATATTTTTTTAAGAAGAAGATTATTTCCCGGGAAATAATTTTTACTTTTAATTCACAAAATAACAATGTTTCACGTGAAACATGTGCAAAAAATGTTAATCCATACTAAATTAAATTATTATTTCTAATTATCCTTAATTTTTAGTTTTATTTTTTCCTTTATAATTAAATAAATTTCATTTCTGGGAAATAAATTTACTATTTTATTTAAATACTTATCATGAGACATTTTAAAAATATAAAGTTCCGATAATAAGTAAAAGCTATTTAACTGATATAAATTATATAATAGTAAAGCACCTAACATACTTGTATAAAATTTTATATTAATTTTTTTATAATAAATGAAATACTTGCTAACCAAATTATTTCCCGGGAAATAATTTATGTTTTTTTATTCACAAATTGACAATGTTTCACGTGAAACATGTGCAAAAATATTTACTATTTTATAAAAAACAATGTAAGCTATCTATCTCCAATTACCAAATTATTTTATATTTTTATATAAATAAATCATTATCATACATATATTAATTCATTATTAAAACATAACAAATTAATCTATATAAAAGTTTTTACAAATAAAAAAAGATAAAAAAATAACAATGTTTCACGTGAAACATTGTATAAATTTAAAATTTCCACAGAGTATTATTTAACCAATATATTTTTATCCACAAAAAAAAGAGGCATGCATTTTATGCATCCTCTTTACTATCATCATCTAATACTTCATCACTAGTCTCTTTTGCTACGAGAGCAACTGTTGCGACCTTCTGATCATCTCTTAAATTAATAAGTCTAACTCCTTGCGTTGCTCGCTTTAATGTAGAAATCTGATCCATTGGCATACGCATAATGACTCCACTATCTGTAATAATCATCAAATCGTAATCTCCATTAATTGCTTTCAATGAAACTAACATTCCATTTTTCTCCGTAACATTAAGAGCTTTAACTCCTTTACTACCACGATGAGTTAAACGATATTCATCAATAGGAGTCTTCTTACCATATCCTTTTTCTGTTACGATCAAAACGTTTTCATTTCCCTGAATAACTTCGGCACCTATCACAGTAGCTCCATCTAAGTCAATTCCCTTAACTCCAGAAGCAGAACGTCCCATTACTCTAACTTCTTCCTCACTAAAGCGAACCATACGACCATTACTTGCACCAATGATAAACTCATCAGAACCAGTAGTCTTTCTAACCGAAATCAAGTCGTCATCTTCTTTTAAAGTAATAGCAATTTTTCCACTATTTCGAATATTATCAAATTCCTCAATATTAGTACGTTTTACAGTACCGTTTCGAGTAGCAAACATTAAATACTTATAGTCATGTTCACTAGCATCTAAAGTAACGATAGAAGTAATCAATTCCCCTTTATCCAAAGGTAATAAATTAATAATTGGCACTCCCTTACTTTGTCTGCTAAATTCTGGAATTTCATATCCCTTCATACGATATACTTTTCCTTTATTACTAAAGAATAAAATATAATCATGGGTTTCCATAAAAATCATTTTTTCCACAAAATCTTCTTCATTAGTTGCCATTCCTTTTACTCCGACTCCTCCTCGATTTTGTGTACGATAAGTATCCACAGGCATTCTCTTAACATAACCCTTGTTCGTTAAAGTAACAATCATTTGTTCGATAGGTATCAATGATTCGTCTTCAATATATTCAATAGCTGTCATATCAATTTGCGTTCGTCTCTCATCACCATATTTATCGCGAATTTCTAACAATTCTTTTTTAATAACTTCTAATACTCTCTCATCACTACTTAAAATGGCTTTCAATTCAGCGATTAATGCTAATAACTCATTTAATTCATTTTCAATTTTTTCTCTTTCTAGACCAGTCAAACGACGTAATCTCATCTCAAGAATTGCATTTGCTTGGGCCTCGGAAAGACCGAATTTACTAATTAAACCAGCCTTCGCTTCTTCATCGGATTTCGATCCGCGGATTAATTTAATCACTTCATCAATATGATCTAAAGCAATCTTCAATCCTTCTAAAATATGAACACGTTTTTCAGCACTTTCTAAATCAAATTTAGTTCTTCGAATAATAACTTCCTTTTGGAAATCAATATATTTTGAAATGATATCATATAAACCAAGTGTTTTTGGAACTCCTTGATCTAGCATCAAGAAAATAATTCCATAAGTCGTTTGAAAAGCCGTATGTTTATACAATTTATTCAAGACAACTTGCGCGTTGGCGTCCTTTTTCAAAGTAATCGTAATCTTAATACCATTCTTCAAATCAGAATGATAATCTGCGATACCTTCAATCGTTTTATTATGTACAAGTTCCGCTACTTTATTTTTTAACTCTAAAGTATTCACTCCATATGGAACTTCTGTGATAATAATATATTGCTTACCATTTTTTTCTTCTATTTGAGCACGACTTCTAATAGTAATCGTTCCCCTACCAGTTTCGTAAGCTTTTCTGATACCACTATTTCCTAAAATAATCGCTCCCGTTGGAAAATCAGGCCCTTTAATATGTTGCATCAATCCAGCTACATCAATATTAGGATTATCAATATATGCAACACATCCATTGATTACTTCTCTCAAATTATGCGGTGGAATATTAGTAGCCATTCCAACAGCAATACCCGTTGTACCATTTACTAAAATATTTGGGAATCGAGAAGGTAACACAGAAGGTTCCTTTGTAGATTCATCATAGTTTGATTCAAAATTAACCGTATTTTTATTAATATTTCTTAATAGTTCAAGCGAAATCTTAGACAATCTAGCTTCGGTATAACGCATGGCAGCAGCACCAGAACCTTCTATATTACCAAAGTTACCATGTCCATCAATTAACATATACCGATAAGAAAAATCTTGAGCCATTCGAACCATCGCTTCATAAATGGAACTATCTCCATGTGGATGGTAAGTACCCATAACCTCTCCGACTGTTTTTGCACTCTTCTTATGAGGTTTATCAGGGGTATAACCAGATTCATACATCGAATATAAAATACGACGATGAACCGGCTTTAAACCATCCCGTAAATCCGGAATTGCTCTTGCTGTAATAACACTCATAGAATAATCAATAAAAGAGTCTTTTACTTCTTTTACAATATTATTTTGTTCTAATCTGTCCATCCCCAAACCTCCTAAATATCAAGTGTTGCATAATTTGCATTCTGTTCAATAAATTCACGACGAGGAGCAACTTCTTCGCCCATTAATTGTGAAAATACTTCATCTGCAGCAACCGTATCATCTATCGTAATTTGTCTTAATACACGTTTATTAATGTCCATTGTCGTCTCATTTAACTCTTCTGCATCCATCTCTCCTAAACCTTTCATTCGTGCGATTTCATACTTTGTATTAGGAGCAAGCGTTGCCAAATATTCATCTCTTTCCGCATCATCTAAAACGTATTTTCTCGTTTTACCATGTGTAATTCTATAAAGTGGAGGCTGAGCCGCATATATATGACCAGCCTCGACAATAGGACGGAAAAACCGATAAAATAAAGTCAATAATAAAACACGAATATGAGAACCATCCACATCAGCATCGGTCATAATAATAATCTTATTATATCTTAGTTTAGAAAGATCAAAGTCTTCTCCAATTCCTGTTCCAAAAGCGGTAATGATCGTACGTATTTCCTCGTTCGATAAAGCTCGATCAAGTCTTGCTTTTTCTACATTCAAGATCTTTCCACGAAGAGGTAAAATTGCCTGGGTCATACTATCACGAGCCTTTACGGCGCTTCCACCAGCGGAATCTCCCTCGACCAAAAAGATTTCACTAATACTAGGGTCTTTACTCTTACAATCTGATAATTTTCCATAAAAGTTCGTAATGTCTAAATCCCCTTTTCTCCGTGTTAATTCTCTCGCCTTTTTTGCAGCAACACGTGCGCGAGAGGCCGTCATTGCTTTTTCCACAATAACCCTTGCCTGATCTGGATTTTCTAACAAAAACCGTTCAAATGATTCAGAAAATAAACGATCTGCAATACCACGTACTTCTCCATTTCCTAACTTCGTTTTTGTCTGTCCTTCAAACTGCGGATTAGGATGCTTACAAGAAATAATCATTGTAATTCCTTCACGTACATCGTCTCCAGATAAAGACTCATCCTTTTCTTTTAGCATACCAACTTGAGTAGCATATTTATTTAAAATTCTAGTAAGAGCCCGACGTACTCCTTCCTCGTGAGTACCACCTTCTGGAGTACTAATATTATTTACGAAAGAATAAATACAAGAATTATAGGTCTCATTATATTGGAGAGCCACTTCTAAAGAAATATCTTGATCTTTTCCGTTACAATCAATAATAGTCTCATGAATTGGATTTTTATTCTTGTTTAACATCTCGACATATTCACTAATACCACCTTCATAGTGAAAAGACTCTACCTTATCATCTTCTCTTTCATCGCGAAGATGAATTTTTAATCCGCGATTTAAAAAAGCTAGTTCTCGCAAACGATTGCGAAGGGTTTCATAACTAAAAATAGTCGTTTCCGTAAAAATTTCTGGATCTGGTTTAAAAGTTACCGTAGTACCCGTTCTATCTTTGGAACATTGATCAATAACCGCCAAGTCCCCTACTGGATGTCCACCGTTCTCAAACCGTTGATAATAGACATTTCCTTCTTTATAAACGCGTACTTCTAACCAACTACTAAGGGCATTTACAACACTAGCACCTACTCCGTGCAAACCACCAGAAACTTTATATCCGCCTCCGCCAAATTTTCCACCAGCATGAAGAACGGTATAAATAGTCTCAACGGTACTTTTTCCAGTCTTTGGATGAATTCCAACCGGAACTCCACGACCATCGTCTTTTACCGTAATCGTATTTTCTTTTCCGATGACTACTTCTATATCATCTGCATACCCAGCAAGTGCTTCATCAATAGAGTTATCTACAATCTCCCAAACAAGATGATGAAGACCTCTTTCACTAGTAGAACCAATATACATACCAGGTCTTTTGCGAACAGCTTCTAATCCTTCCAATACTTGAATGGATGAGGCATCATAAGACCCTTGTACTTTATCTACTGTTTCATTCATATTATCTCTTCCTTTCCTTCATACTTCCTGAAAAAACCTCAAAGACTTTACTATTGTCTAAGATTTTTTTATTTATGTTCTTTAAATCAGTCGTTGTAATAAAGGTTTGTACCCCTTGATTAATATAATAGACCAATTTGGAACGCTTTTTTCTATCAATCTCACTAAAGATATCATCCAAAAGTAAAATTGGTTTATGACCCGTTAATTCTTCAAAAATAGGTATCTCGGCCAACTTCAAAGCAATTACCACGAGTCTTTGTAATCCTTGCGAAGAAAAAATTTTAATATTCTCCCCTGCCAAATAAAAGGAAAAATCATCTCGATGCGGTCCATACAAAGTATTTCCTTGCTGCAATTCCCTTTGTCGATTTTGAAGAAATTTTTCTTTTAGCAAAGTACGAATCTTCTCTTCCTCATAACAATCCCAATCAACAGAAGTCTCATAACGTATTTCTAACCCATCATACCCTGCAATATCTTTATAAATAGGTTGAATATGTTGATTGATTCGGTCCAAAAAATCTTTTCGATAACGATAAATAAACACTGCCCGATCAATCAATTTATCCGTTAATACATCCAAATAGCGAACATCAGATAAATGATTAATATAGATACTCTTCAAATATTCATTTCTCGTTTTTAAAATACGATTATACTCATTCAAACACTTCGTATAACTAGGATTCATTTGACTAATCTCAATATTTAAAAAGTTTCTGCGAACCTGAGGACTACCCTTTACAATATCCAAATCATCTGGAGTAAATAAAATAGCGTTCAAATTAGTAATATATTCAGAAAGTTTCGTAATCTCTGTTTGGTTAACAAAGACTTTTTTCGTTGTTTTTCCAATATCCACTTCTAAATCTTTTTCTATTCCATTTACTTTTAGAGTACCTTTAATTTTAGAAAGCTCCTTTTCTTTTTGAATTAATGTCGCCTGCTCTCCATAACGATGCGATTTGGTTAAAGAAAGAACATAAATTGCTTCTAATACATTTGTTTTCCCTTGACCGTTACTGCCAATGAAAAGGTTGATATGTTCCCCGAATGAAACATGACATTTGGAATAATTCCGAAAGTGAATCAATTCTAATTTTGTCAAAATCATGATTTTCCCCCAAAAAACACCATCTAATCACCTTTTCTAAAAGAAATGTACCCCTATACAAATATATATTATAGCACAGTAAGGGCAAAATAGATAGGAAAAAATGCAATTAAATTTAATTTTTGTGGATAAAATGAATCATTCTTTCCAATTTATAAGCTTTTAAAAATTGACTGTCAAAAATATAGTTACTAACAGGGACACAAATCCTTTTGTCATGAGAAAAATAAACCGTTGTTTCGTCTTGATTACCAGCATATTTTATAACATTATGAAAAGAAATCCAAATACCGTGACAATCTTCTCCACTCATTAATGGTATAAAAATTAAATCTTTTCCCTCACTTACTACAATAGGAATTTTATATCCCTTTTCTAATAAATATTTACTACCCTCTAATCTCCCTTGAAAACTAGCTCCGTAATAAAGACAACTATCATTTAAAATTTTTTTCCAAGAACAACAAATATGAAAATCCCTCTCTTTTTCAATAATTCTAGTATCTTTCAATCCACAGCTAATCACCGCAAGCGTCTCTTCTGTAATAACGTATTCCAAAAGACTCCCCTCTTTCTTTGATGGAGATAGATTATACCAGAAAGATATGTCGATTTTGTTCGATTTCTGTCGAAAAAAGAAAATTTTGCACAAAAAAAGTGGAAAATCCACTTTTAATAAGTACGAATTGGTAATACAAGTTGTGTTAAAGTTTCGTCTTCTACTGATTTTAATATAATTGGTTTAATCTCTCCTACAAAAGAAAGTTCTACTTTATCCCCAGGGAAAGATTTTAAAGCTTCCATCATATATTTTGCTACAAAACTAATTTTAATATTTTCTTCATTACTTTTTTCCACATACATTTTTTCTTCTACTCTACCAATTTCAATAGAATTAGAACGAATCATTAACTTATTTCCATCTGTTTCTAAAGTAACAATATTTTTCTCTTTATCACTAGTTAAAATACTAGCTCGATCAATAACACTATATAATTCATTAATACTAGTAGTTACTTTTACTAAAAATTCATCTGGTAATAAGTTCGCAGTATTTGGATAAGTTCCATTAATTAACCGAGATTGAAATAATAAATTATCATATTTAAATAAGATTTTATTGTTAAAAATATGAAGTTCGATCGTATCTTCCCCATCGTTCATGATTTTTGTAAATTCTACTAAATTTCTACTTGGAATAACAATATTATAATTTTCTTCGATCACAGTATCTAAATTAATAATTTTTCTTGCTAAACGATAAGAATCTGTAGAATTACATTCTAAAATATTACCCATTATTTTAAAGTTAATTCCGGTAAGTACTGGACGAGATTCGTCATTACTAGATGCAAAAGATGTTTGATAAACAATATTTCTTAGTATTCTACCAGGTAATACTACTGGATTTTTACTAAGTTCTAAATGAATATTAGGATATTCGTTTTTATTAATACCATTTAAATTAAATTCACTGTTTTCTGTGTAAATTAAAATCTTTAAATCATCTACTACTTCGATATTAATATATTCATCTGGAAGTTTACGAACGATATCTAGGATATATTTTCCTTGAATAATAATACTTCCTTCTTTTTCAATTTCCATTGCTTCTTCTTTTTCTAAGAAGGTTTGAATAGTAATATCGTTATCACTAGCTGTTAAAGTTAATCCTTTTTCTGTTAAGTCAAATTTAATACCTGCTAATACAGGGACTAAATTTTTAGTAGAAATTGCTTTTGAAACTTTGTTAAGTCCTTCTAATAATACGTCTTTTTTAATTCTTAATTTCATTTTACTTCCTTCTTTCTTTTCTTTATTTATAATAATTTTATTATTTTTACTGTGGAAACTGTGGAAAAGTTATTTTTTCTTTGATTTTATATAGCTTTCGTTCTTCTTTTTCCTGTGGAAAACCTGTGGATAATTTCTTCTTTTTCCACAATCAAGTGATATTACTCTTTATTTTTTCGACAATATTTGCAAGTTCTTTATTAGATTTGATCTCTCTTTCAATTTTATCACAAGAATGCATTACTGTAGAATGATCTTTTCCACCAAATTCTGTTCCTATTTTAGGAAAGGATTCTCCCGTTAACGTTCTACACAAATACATTGCGACTTGTCTCGGAAAAGTCAAATTAGAACTTCTTTTCTTACTTTTTAAATCTTCTACGGTTACTTGGAAAAATTCGGCTACTACTTTTTGAATCTTATGAAGATTATCTTTTTCACTAATTCCTTTATTTACGTAATCTTTTAAAGCTTCAATGGCAAGATCCAAGGTAATTTCGCTTCCACCCATAATGGTAGAATAAGCAAGTAGCCGGGTAATGGAACCTTCTAGTTGTCTAACATCGCTTCCCATATTGGATGCAATGTATTCAATGACATCTTCTGGTATATTTTTTTCCACTGCTCCCCCTACTATCTTTTTCTTTAAAATAGCAATCCGCAGTTCAAAATCTGGTGGAAAAATATCCACGGTAAGACCCCAACAAAACCTAGTCCGAAGTCGATCCTCTAATAATTTCAAATCATCTGGGGAACGATCGGATGAAATAATAATTTGTTTATTATCACTATATAAAGTATTAAACGTATGAAAAAATTCTTGTTGTGTTTGGGTTGCCCCTCCTAAAAATTGGATATCATCAATAATTAAGACATCAACTGTTCGATATTTATTTTTAAAGTATTCCACATAATTAAAGTTATTTCCAAACTCATCTTTTTTGTTAATTCCTAAAAAGTCGGAAATAAACTGTTCACTTGTAACATATAGTACTTTTTTATTACTTGTTTTGACAATATGGTTTCCAATTGCGTGCATTAAATGCGTTTTTCCTAGTCCACTATTTCCATAAATAAAAAGTGGATTGTACATTCTACCAGGATTTTCGGCAACGGATAAGGCCGCCGCATGAGCAAACTTGTTACTATTTCCTACAATAAATGTATCAAACGTGTAGTTACTTTTTAAATTAGAGGAGAAGTGTACTGGTTCCATTGGAGGTGCCAAGTCTTTCTTCTCTTCTTGCATTAATTCATCTTTTAATAAAAAGGAAATTTCATAATCGACGCCATCAATGCTTTTTAAGGTTTCTTTAATTAAATCCATGTATTTATCTGATAGATGCTTTTTGTGAATGGGCATCGGTACAACGATTACTGCCCTATTCTCTTTGATTTCGTGAAGCTCTGTATCTTTAAACCAGGTTTCGAAAGATAAAGATGTAACTTCATTCTTGATGAGATTTAAAAAATTAGACCAGATAATTTTTTCATTCATCTTCACTCCTCCCCCTCGTTTTTTATATTCGACTGCTTCTTATTGTAACTTAAAACTGTGGAAAAAGGAAGTCCTAAATTTGAAAAAAAATAATATCCACAGGATATCCACAATTTTATCCACAAATTACTTCCTTATTATAAAAGAGGAAACGCAAGTTATCCACAATACTGCGGAAAAAATTATACACATAGTGAAAAAAAGAATTCACACCCCTGTGGAATTTGTGGAAAAATGTCATGATTTGTCGAAAAATAGAAAAATTTCTGGGAAAACCGGAAAAAAACGAAAATTTAATTGACAAAACGGAATTTTTACGATTATAATAGTGTAGATTTATGTCTGGAGGTGGAAAGAGGATGAAAAGAACTTATCAGCCAAATAACCGTAAAATGAAGAAGAAACACGGATTTTTTGCTAGAATGAAAACTAATGTAATCAATAAAAGAAGAGCAAAAGGACGTAAAAGATTAAGCAAATAAAGTTCACTGTGTTTTTAACAGTGCTTTTTTGTTTGTCGAAAGAAAGTAGGAATGCGTCATGAAAAAAGAGAATATAGTAAAAAGAAACGATGATTTTCATCGATTAATTCAACAAGGATCCTATGTAAAAGACAAGAATCTTGTGATTTATACGATGCCTAATAACTTGTCGAAAGCAAGATTTGGAGTAAGTGTTGGAACCAAAATAGGAAAGGCTCATATTCGCAATAAATTGAAACGTCAAATTCGAAATATTGTAGATAATAACAAAAACTCCTATTCAAAAAGCCAGGATTATATTATAATAGTAAGAAAGAATTGTTTAAATATAACATTTCAAGAAATGGAAGAAAGTTACTCTAGACTCTTCCAAAAACTAAATCACAAGTAAGAAAGGAAGAATACATGAAAAAAGAAAATCGACGAAAACTAATCATTAGTTTATTTTTAGTATTAGTTTTAACAACAGGATGTACCAAAACATTAAAGGGAGAGGATAAAAAGGTTGTAACGAATCCGGAAACGGGTCAGAGTTTAACCGAAAATATATTATGTCAGCCAACGAATGAAGCAACGATTGAAAAATATAAAGAAAATGGAGTAGATATTGAATCACTACCAAAGTGCGAAGAGTTTAAAATTACGAGTGGAGGATACGATGGACTTTGGACAAGTATTTTTGTAAAGCCACTTGCTTGGGTTATTTTATTTATTTCTCGTTATGTCGATAGCGCAGCGCTCGCGTTAATCATCACAAGTTTAATTATTCGTTTAATTGCTTATCCTATTACGAGAAAAACAGCTATGCAATCCGAGTTATTAAAACAAGCGCAACCAGAATTAGAGCGACTTGAGAAAAAATACAAGGATAAAACGGATCAAGAATCAATGATTCGAAAAAGTCAAGAGATGACAATGATCTATAAAAAATATAATATTAATCCAGTATCTGGATGTGTTTATGGATTTATTCAATTGCCTTTGTTCATTGCTTTTTTAGAAGCAATTAATCGAGTTCCAGCATTGTTCGAAGAAACTTTCTTAACACTACAAATGGGGACCACTCCATGGGTTGGAATGTTTACCCATCATAATTTCTGGTATATTTTATTGATCATTTTGGTCGGACTTACTACTTATTTTTCTTTTTCACTCAATAAGACGACATCTTCTGCCGGAAACGATCCAATGAAAAATATGACGACGATGATGACGGTAATGATTATTGTAATGGCGTTCTTTATGCCAACAGCTCTTTGTATTTACTGGGTAACGACCAATATGTTTACCGTAATTCAAAATTTAATCGTAAAAAGGAGTAAGGAACGTGAAAAAGTACGAGTATAGTGGAAAAACCTACGAAGAAGCCATTCAAAATGCGAAAATTGGTCTTCAAGAGTTAGAAGAAAATTTGATCATTCACAAAAAAGAAGAGAAAAGTGGGCTTTTTTCCAAAAAGGTAACAATAGAAGTGATTCGAAAAGATGAAATTGCGGAGTTTATAAAAGAATATATTTTAGAATTAACGAAAAATATTGGATTTCATGTAAAATTAGAAGTGAGAAAAAGAGAAGACTCTGTTCAATTTCAGATTTATGCCGATAATAATGCATTATTAATTGGAAAGAACGGTCGCAACATGGAAGCTTTAAACAATATTGTAAGACAAGCTGTTCAAACAGAAATAGGGCAACCTTATAAAATGACGATTGATGTCAATGATTATAAAGAGAAAAAGCAAGAACAATTGGTTCGTCTTGCCAAGAAGATTGCGAAAGAAGTAGGAAAAACGAAAATCGAAGCAAAATTGGATCCGATGAATTCGTATGAAAGAAGATTGATTCATAATGAATTATCAAGTCATAAGTATGTTACGACGGAAAGCCGAGGAGAAGAACCAAATCGTTATATTGTAATCAAACCAAGAGAAGATTAATTTTCTCTTTTTTTATTTTTTATTTTATGCTATAATAACCTCGCAAGTAAGAAAGGGGTGGAACGATGAAAGATACCATTGCTGCAATATCTACTGCATTAGGAGTAGGGGCAATTTCCATTGTTCGCGTGAGTGGAGAAGACGCCATTAATTATGTGAATTCCATTTTTAAAGGAGCAGATTTAACCAAAAAAGAAAGTCATACGATAACCTATGGACACATTGTATATCAAGATGAAGTCATCGATGAAGTATTAGTAAGTGTGATGCACTCTCCTAAAACGTTTACCATGGAAGATGTTGTGGAGATTAATTGTCATGGAGGAATTGCCACGACGAATAAAATATTAGAAGTTTTACTTCGTATTGGATGCCGTCTCGCCGAACCAGGGGAATTTACGAAAAGAGCTTTTTTAAATGGACGAATTGACTTAGTAGAAGCAGAATCTATCATGAATGTGATCGAAGCGGAAAATGAAAGTGCCATGCGTGTTGCTATGAAAGGACTAGATGGTTATTTAAGTCAAAAAATTCATGTTCTTCGTCAAAGAATTTTAGAGTTGCTCGCGAGTATCGAAGTAAATATTGACTACCCAGAATACGAAGATGCACAAGAGATGACGAATCAAAATATTTTACCAACAGTACGACAAATTATTCAAGAATTAAGCGATTTAGTAGAAAAATCGGAAAATGGTCAAATTCTAACAACAGGAATTAAAACGGCAATTATCGGTCGCCCCAATGTCGGAAAAAGTAGTATTTTAAACAAACTATTAAAAGAAGAAAAAGCAATTGTTACGGATATAGAAGGAACCACTCGTGACATGGTCGAAGGAAAAGTAAACATCGGCGGAGTAACACTTCATATCATTGATACCGCTGGAATTCGAGAAACCGAAGATGTGGTGGAAAAAATTGGAGTAGAGAAAAGTCTTCATTTGATCGAAGATGCTACACTTATTTTAGTGGTATTAAATAATAATGAGCCTCTTACGATAGAAGATGAACAAATATTAAAAGAAGTCGCTAACAAAACAGTTATCTATGTTATTAATAAGAGCGATTTACCAACCAAGATTAACTTAGATGCCATTCCTGCTAAGGATCGTGTTTTTACGAATACAGTAGAGTGGGAAGGAATTCGCGCCCTCGAAGAAAAAATAATAGAAAAATTTCACTTAAATGAGTTAAAAAATAACGATTATACTTATTTATCCAGTGCAAGACAAATATCTCTTGCCAAAGAAGCCCTAGAAGGATTAAAAGAAGTAGAGAAGTCTTGCTCTTCTGAAATACCAGTTGATTTATTAGAAATAGATATTAAACGTAGTTGGGAAAAACTAGGAGAAATGATAGGAGAAACCTATAGTGAAGAGTTAATTGACCAATTATTTTCTCAATTTTGTTTAGGAAAATAAAAGAAGGTGAGTACATGAAATATGATGTAATTGTAGTAGGGGGAGGACACGCCGGATGTGAGGCTTGTCTAGCTACTACTCGTTTAGGAAAAAAGACCTTGTTAATTACAGGAAATAAAAAAAATATTGCGGATATGCCATGTAATCCATCCATTGGAGGACCAGCCAAGGGAATTATTGTCCGAGAAATTGATGCTCTTGGAGGAGAAATGGCCAAAAATACAGATAAAAGTTTATTGCAGCTAAAAATGTTAAATACCAAAAAAGGTCCAGCAGTACGAGCGCTACGGGCTCAAGTAGATAAAATTATCTATCCAAAAGAAATGATGAAAACATTGATGAGCCAAGAAAATTTAACGATTCAAGAAGCCATTGTAGAAGATTTGATGGTAGATGAGAATGTAGTAAAAGGAGTAGTACTAGAAAATGGGGAGAAAATTAATTCTACCATAGTCATTCTAACGACCGGAACGTATCTTAAAGCGGTTATTTTAAGAGGAAGTACAAAGGAAGAAAGTGGACCTCATGGAGAAAAGCCATCACGTTTTTTAAGTAATCAATTAAAAAAGTACGGATTTCGTATTCAACGCTTAAAGACTGGAACTCCACCTCGAATTGCGAAGGATTCCATTGATTTTTCGCAAGCATCCCTAGAACCAGGAGATAATATTTTACGTACCTTTTCATTTGATCGAACTCCTACTTATAAACTAGAAGAACAACTCCCATGTTATTTGATTTACACAAGAGAAAAAACCCATCAAATCATTCGCGACAATTTAACAAAATCTAGTATGTACGGCGGATATGTAGAAGGAATCGGACCTCGTTATTGCCCATCGATCGAAGATAAGGTAGTACGATTCGCGGAAAAAGAGCGTCATCAATTATTTTTAGAACCAGAAAGTAAGTATTACGATGATATTTATGTACAAGGATTCTCAACGAGTATGCCACAAGAAGTACAAGAAGAAATGGTTCACTCCTTACCAGGCTTAGAACATGCTCAAATTCTTAAATATGCCTACGCTATTGAATACGATGCGATCGATCCATTACAGTTGAAACAATCATTAGAAACGAAAGTCATTGAAAATTTGTTTACTGCAGGACAAATCAATGGAACAAGTGGATACGAAGAAGCTGCTGGGCAAGGATTAATTGCAGGAATCAATGCATCTTTAAAATTAGAGAAAAAAGAGCCGCTTATTTTAAAAAGAGACGAAGCCTATATTGGTGTATTAATCGATGATTTGGTAACGAAGGGAACCAAAGAACCATATCGAATGTTAACTTCTCGTGCGGAATACCGCTTGCTTTTAAGACATGATAATGCCGATTTAAGATTACGGGAATACGGTTATCAAGTAGGATTAATCCAAGAAGACATCTATCAAAAATTTCTTACTAAAAAAGAGCAAATAAAAAAAGGAATTCAAGAGTTACAGGAAAATAAAATTACGCCAACGACTACTACAAATGAAATGCTAAAAGCAATGAATACGTCTCCTTTGACGGATGGACTTACTCTTTATGACCTTTTAAAACGTCCGGAAATTACTCTAGAACAAGTACAACAATTTCATCCGATGTCTTATTCTGAAGAGGTACTTGAGCAATTAGAAATCACAGCAAAGTACGAAGGATATATTAAAAAGGCCGAAAAAGAGGCCGAAAAGATGACTCATTTAGAAAACATTCCTATTTTTGATGAAATCGACTATGATAAAGTAACCAATTTAGCACAAGAAGCTCGTCAAAAATTAAAAGAAGTAAGACCAACTTCTATCGGACAAGCTTCTCGAATTAGTGGAGTAAATCCATCGGATATTTCTATTTTGATGATTTATTTAAAAAAGGAAAAGAGAATATAATATGACAGAACAACAATTTATAGAAGAAGTATCAAAATTAGGAATTACTTTATCTGAGGGGCAGTTGAAACAGTTAAATCAGTTCTATGAGATTTTAATAGAGACGAATCAGTATATGAATTTAACGAGAATCACAGACAAAAAAGATGTTTATTTAAAGCATTTTTATGATAGTTTAACCCTTGCTAAAGTAGTAGATTTGAATCAAGAGTGGACCTTGTGCGATGTAGGAAGTGGTGCGGGGTTTCCAGGAATTGTATTAAAAATTGTCTTTCCTCACTTGAAAATAACGTTATTGGATGCGTTGCAGAAACGAGTGCGATATTTAAATAAAGTCATCGAAGAGCTTCATTTATCCGATATTGAAGCAATTCATGCAAGAAGTGAAGATTATGCAAGAGAAAACCGCGAAAAATTTTCCATTGTTACGGCTCGTGCTGTTGCCAGCTTAAAAGTATTAGCAGAAATAACGGTTCCGATGGTAAAGGTTGGAGGATTGTTTCTTGCCATGAAAGCAAGTGCCGAGGAAGAAGTCCAAGAAAGCCAAGAAATTTTAAAAAAACTGAATGCTAAAATAGATAAAATAGAACAATTTCTTCTTCCTTATGAAGAAAGTAAAAGACAAATTATCGTTATCAAGAAAGAAAAAGAAAGTCCTTCTAATTATCCAAGAACAATGGATAAGATAAAGAAAGATAGGGCATAATTTTTCTTTTTTTCTTGTGTTTGAAGAAAACTATGTTATAATGTATATAAGGATAAAAGGATGAAAAGAGGGATACTATGCAAAATGAAGTAGTAGAGCTATATTTAGATGATATTATACCAAATCGTTTTCAACCAAGAGAAAAATTTGACGAAACGGCACTCAAAGAGTTAGCAACTTCGATCAAAGAACATGGGGTAATCCAGCCGATTATTGTCAGAAAAATTGGAGAAAAGTTTGAAATTATTGCCGGAGAGAGACGATATAAAGCTTCTGCTTTGGCAGGTCTTACGAAAATTCCTGCGATTATTCGGAACTTGGATGATAAAGAAGCAAGTAAAGTCGCACTGTTAGAAAATCTGCAAAGAAAAGATTTAACGGCTATTGAAGAAGCGAGAACATATCAAAAAATATTAGAGTTAGACTCTATGACCCAAGAAGAATTAGGGAAAACGATGGGAAAAAGTCAAGCGGCCATCGCCAATAAATTAAGATTACTTTCGTTAACAGATGAAGTACAAGAAGCCTTATTAAATGATCAAATTTCAGAACGTCACGCGCGTAGTTTATTGGCAATTGAAAATCCCAATGAGCAAGTAGAAATGTTAAACCGCGTTATTCGTGGAAGAATGACAGTAAGAGAATTAGATCATGCCATTAAAGAAATGAGTCCTACAGCGAACATTTCTATGGAAGAAAATATGATAGAGAAAGAGTCGAATGCACCAAAATTAGAAGACCTTTTAAAAAATCCAATAGAGTTTCATTCCGAAAAAGAATCGTTCGAAGAAACAAAACCGGGAATGAATCCACCAAAAACGGAAAGTTCTTTCTCGACCTTTACTCCTCCAGCAAGTCCGGTGATGATCCAAGAAGAGGATGAATTATTGCAGCCAACGAATACAAATTCTAACAACAATTCGCTAAAAGATGCAAATTTTGTAGAATCTTTTAAGTTAAAAGACGCTATTAATTTAGTAAGAGATGTAATTCCAGAACTTAGACATAAAGGAATGCAAGTTTCAGTAGAAGAAACTGACATGGGCGGAAAATACCAAATTATTATTAATATTAATAAAGAAGATCTGGAAAAGTAGAACTTTCTACTTTTTTTTGACAAAAGTCATTTCAAAAGAAGAAAAATTTTGATACAATAAAAAAAGAACGATTTATAAGGAAAAGGTGAAGAAGATGGGGAAGATTATTTCATTAGTTAATCAAAAAGGCGGAGTAGGAAAAACAACGACCAGCATTAATCTTTCTGCGTCTTTAGCATATCTTGGAAAAAGAGTGTTATTGATTGACTTAGACCCTCAGGGAAATACGACGACGGGAGTTGGAATTAATAAAGGAGATATCGATAAGAGTGTTTATGATGTGATTACTGGAAAATGTCCGGTAGAAGAAGCTATTGTAAAGACGAGATATCGTAATTTATATGTGCTACCAGCAACGATTAATTTAGCAGGAGTAGATATCGAGTTGATTGAAAAAAGTAAGACGGAAGAAAATTTTTCGAAAGGATCCCAGCTAAAAAATGCGATCGAAAAATTGAAAAACACCTTTGATTTTATGATTATTGATTGTCCCCCATCGCTAGGCTTGATTACGACCAATGCCCTAACTGCATCGGATTCTGTAATTATTCCGGTACAATGCGAATTTTTTGCACTGGAAGGAATTATGCAATTGTTAAATACCATCATGTTAGCACAGAAAAACTTGAATCCTAATTTGGATATTGAAGGAGTACTTCTTACCATGTTAGATTCTAGAACGAACTTAGGACTAGAAGTAGTAGAAGATATTCGCCGTTACTTTAAAGAAAGAGTGTATGATACGATTATTCCAAGATTAATTCGTTTAACGGAAGCACCAAGTCATGGAAAACCGATATTAGCTTATGATCCCAAAAGTCGTGGATCGGAAGCTTATATTAATTTAGCAAAGGAAGTGATTGCAAGAAATGGACAACAATAAAAGAAGAGCTCTTGGACGTGGACTAGAAGAATTGTTTAACAATGAGCCAATCGACTATGAAAAAGTAGAAGAAAAAATTATCGAACAAGCTCCAAAGGATGCAATTATAGAGGTAGAGATTTCATCCCTTCGGGCGAACCCTTATCAACCACGGCAAGTCTTTGATCAAGAAAAACTAGAAGAATTAGCAGAATCTATCAAAAATTATGGAGTATTCCAACCTATTATTGTAAAGAAAAGCATTAAAGGATACGATATCATTGCCGGAGAACGACGGGTAAAAGCTTCTCAACTTGCCGGAAAAACAACTATTCCTGCCGTTGTTCGTGATTTTAGCGATGCCCAAATGATGGAAATTGCCCTTTTGGAAAACTTACAAAGAGAAAACCTCAATCCTTTAGAAGAAGCCGAAGCTTATCGTAAATTACTCGATACGCTTTGCTTAACGCAAGAAGAACTAGGACGTCGACTTGGAAAAAGTCGTACTCACATTACGAATACAATAGGACTTTTATCTTTGCCAGAACTAGTGAAAACATTTGTCATGAAAGATCAAATTTCCATGGGACACGCTAGAATTCTAAGTAAAATTGAAGACGACGAAAAAGTATTAACCTTAGCTAATCGTATCGTAAACGAACATTTAAGTGTCAGAGAAGTCGAAGACATTGTTACCAAAGGAGATTTTAGAAAACGTAATCCTCTTCAAAAAGTACCTAGAAATAATGAATATAAATATATAGAAGAATCTCTTTTTGATCGATTAGGAACAAAAGTAAAAATAAAAAACAAAAAAATCGTTATTTCCTTTGAAAACAACAATGATCTAAATCGAATCTTAGAAATTATTGGAGCTTCCAATCATTAAGGAGATAAATTATGGAAAAATTTTGGATAAAAGAAATCTACTTGCCAATCATACATTTAATTATTGGATACATCATCTATAAATTAGCATCCAAATTAATTAGAGTAACACTAAGTAAAAAACAACTTCATCTCAACAAGAACAGTTACAATTATAAACGAATTGAAACGTTTAAAAACTTGTTGTTAAATATTACCAAAGTAATTATTATATTATTAACAATTTTATCTATTTTACCAATCTTTGGAGTAGATGTGACAAGTCTTTTAGCAGGGTTAGGAATTGCCTCTGCCGTACTTGCATTAGCTCTACAAGATACGCTAAAAGACCTCATTGGAGGAATTACCATTATCTTAGAAAATCAATTTGCTCTTGGAGATACCGTGTTAATTGGAAACTTTAAAGGGGAAGTCATCACAATGGGATTAAAATCTACTAGACTTCGTAACTATGAAGGGTATGTTAAAATTATTGCAAACCGTAATATTACAGAAGTCGTAAATTATAGTTGTAGCTATTCTCTTGCCATTGTAGATGTTGGTGTAAGTTATAATTCTGATATTGAAAAAATAGAGCAAATTTTAACAGAATTAGCAGAAGAATTAAGCAAATCTTTACCAAAATTGAAGGGACCAGTAGAATTATTGGGAATTCAAAGTCTAGATACTTCATCTATCAATTTTCGTTTAACAGCTAAAACAGATGCATTAGAAAACTATTTTGTAGAACGGGAAATTAGAAAAGCAATTAAACTTCGTTTTGATGAGAAAAAAATAGATATTCCATACCCACAGATAGAGGTGCATAATGGAGACTAAAGAATACCATTTAGGATCTTTGGTTATCATGAAAAAAGGACACCCTTGCGGAAATAACGAATGGGAAATCGTTCGCACGGGAGCCGATATTAAAATAAAATGTACGAAATGTGGGCGTACTGTTATGTTACCAAGAGTAGAATTCAATAAAAAGTTGAAAAAGGTAAAAAGCGAGGAGAAGTAGATGAAAAATAAAAAACTGAGATTAAAAAAGTTTTATTTTCATCCAATTACCATGTTTATTTTACTAACTATACTCACCATATTACTCAGTGGTATTTTTTCGGCTCTAGAACTCCAAGCAACATATTCTAGAGTCAATCTTTCTACCAATAAATTAGAGTCAGTATTAGTTACAGTAGAAAACTTATGTAATTATGATGGAATAAAATTTATTATTAGTGAAGCAGCAAAAAACTTCATGAGTTTTAATGCTTTAAGTACGTTGCTGATTTCATTGCTCGGAGTAAGTGTTGCGAAAGGAACCGGTTTATTTGATGCAATCATAAAAAGAAATTTGATTAAAATTGATAACCGAAAGATTACTTTTATTCTTATTTTCCTTGCTACCATTTCTAGTTTGATCAATGAGATTGGTTATGTTATCTTAATACCACTTGCTGCTATTGTCTATATGGCAAATGGAAGGAACCCGTTAACCGGAATAACAGCAGCATTTGCCGGAGTAGCATTCGGTTACGGAGCGACCATTTTCGTTGGAAGTATGGAAGTAAACCTAAACTCCACGACCCAAGCCGCTGCCCGTTTAATTGATAGTACCTTCCACGTTAGCTTAACATCCAATTTGTTCATTATTATTGCCTCATCTTTCATATTATCGATTGTGGGAACAATTTTAATAGAAAAAATCATCTTACCAAGATTAGGAAGATACAAGAAAACGGATTTGGATAAAACGCTAGAATTACAACAAGTAGATGTAGAATTAGAAGAACAAAAAAAGTTAGAGCAAGATACAAGAGAGAAAAAAGGATTAAAGTATGCGTATATTACGGCAATTGTTGCAGTCATTCTAATCATATACATGCTCATTCCAGGACTTCCTTATTCAGGACTTCTTTTGGATATGAACGAATCCACTTATTTAGGACAATTATTTGGAGAAAATTCTTATTTCCAAGATGGATTTAACTATATTGTATCGATTTTCTTTATGGTAGCAGGAATTGCTTATGGAATTGGTGCCAAAACAATTAAAAATGATAAAGATGTCATCTATGCAATGAACGAGCATATGATGCAAATCGGAAGTTTAATTGGAATTTTATTCTTTGCTGCTCAATTCATTGCTGTATTTAAACAAACGAATATAGGAACCATTATTACCGCCTGGGGAGCTAATATTATTAATAGTCTTTCATTTAGTGGAATTCCACTAATTGTATTAGTATTAATAGTAATTGCTGTATCCAATTTATTTGTTACGACACCACTTGCGAAATGGAGTATTTTAGCACCGGTTGTCGTTCCAAAACTAATGCAGTCAAATATTTCTCCTCAATTTGCACAGATGTTACTTCGTGCCGGAGATTCTATGACGAAAGGAATTACCCCATTACTAGCCTTCTTTGCAATTTATATTGGATATTTAAATATCTATAATCCAAATAAGAAAAGACCAATTACGATTGGTAATGCGCTACGACTTTTATTACCATATTCTCTTATTATTAGTATTACATGGCTATGTATATTAGTATTATGGTACATCATAGGAGTTCCATTAGGTCCTGGAGTATTTCCAACGATTAACTAAACCGCCAAAAGCGGTTTTTTTCGTATTTTACTGCTTTTTTTCTGGTTTTGTGATATACTAGTTTCGAAAAAAAGAAAGAGGTGTAATAATGGGATTAACAGCTGGAATTGTAGGACTTCCCAATGTCGGAAAGAGCACTTTGTTTAACGCTATTACCAAACAAAGTATCTTAGCTGCCAATTATCCGTTTGCAACAATTGAGCCAAACGTTGGAATTGTCTTTGTACCAGATGAAAGATTAGATAGATTAAAAGAAATGTATCAACCAGAGCGATTTATACCAACGAGCTTTGAATTTACGGATATTGCCGGACTTGTAAAAGGAGCCAGCCAAGGAGAAGGACTTGGAAATAAATTTTTATCTCATATTCGTGAAGTAGATGCCATCGTTCAGGTTGTACGTTGCTTCGAAGATAGCAATATTATTCATGTGGAAGGAAAAATCGATCCCGTTCGGGATATGGAAATTATCAACTTAGAATTAACGATTGCTGACTTAGAAACAATTGGAAATCGTATTGAAAAAATGCAAAAGAAAGCGCAATCGAATAAAGACAAAGATGCTTTATTAGAAATGAATGCTTTAAAGAAAGCCAAAGAAAATTTAGAAAGAAATATTCCTCTTCGTCTTGTTAATTTTACAGAAGAAGAAAAAAATAGTTTAAAAGCATATCAGTTTTTGACAATTAAGCCAGTGATTTATCTCGCTAATGTTAGTGAAGAAGAAATTGGTAACGAAAAAAATAGCTATGTCGAGCAAGTAGAAGAGTATGCGAAACGTGAAAACGCTATTGTGATTCCAATTAGCGCTAAAATAGAATGCGAATTAAGTGAATTACAAGACGAGGATAAGAAAGAAATGTTAGAAGCATTAGGGATGCAAGAAAGTGGGTTGGATAAACTAATTAAAGCGACATATGATTTACTTGGACTAGAAACCTTTTTTACAGTTGGAAAAGATGAGGTGCGTGCTTGGACATATAAAAAGGGAATGAACGCCAAAAAATGTGCAGGTATAATCCATAGTGATTTCGAAAAAGGATTTATTAAAGCAGAAATTATTTCTTACCAAGATTTAATAGAATGTGGTAATGAAACGAAAGTGAAAGAACAAGGAAAATTCCGACTAGAAGGAAAAGATTATATCATGCAAGATGGAGATATTTGTCATTTCCGTTTTAATGTATAGAACCGAAAGAAAACAGATCATAAAATACGATCTGTTTTTTCTTTAAACAGGAACTACTTCCTCTTCTAATAGAACAACTTTCTTTTTCTTTAAAGATTCTTTTACGTCGATAACTCTTTGATTAGAAGAACCTTTCCACTTAAGTAAGGGGCTAGATAGTTCTTCTACATATTGACCATCTACTAATACATCGATATAGTTTAATACTTCTTTGTCTTTTAAATCTCTATCGAATAAGAATCCACTCCATACCCAAATTGTTTTGTTTGGATATTTTTCTTTAAAAGCTTTCGCAAGACGAGTCGTTGCTTCGATATTGTTCGGATGCATTGGCTCTCCTCCTAAAATAGAAAGCCCTACGATATATTCTTTATCACAAAGTTCTAATACTTTGGTAATAGTGTCCTCATCAAATTCTTTTCCGCCATTAAAATCGTGAGTTTCGGGGTTAAAGCATCCCTTACAATGAAAAGAACATCCTTGCATAAAAATGGATACCCGAACCCCCGGACCGTTTGAAATATCCATTTTTCTTATTTTATGATATCTCATACTGCTTCCTCAGCGTCCTTATTATCAATATGGATTACTCTTTCTTTAATTTCTTGTGTTCTTCCTTTATTCCAGAAATTAGATCCGATATAACCACAAGTACGTCTTGCCACATTTAATTTATCGTGATCTCTATTTCCGCACTTTGGACAATACCACTCTAAATTATCATCGATAAGAATTTCTCCTGTATAACCACATTCTTGACAATAATCTAGCTTTGTATTTAACTCTGCATACATAATATTATCGTAAATAAAGCGAATCACCTCAATAACGGCTTCCAAATTATTTGATAAATTAGGTGTTTCGATATAAGAGATAGCTCCACCTGGACTTAATTGTTGGAATTCACTTTCTAATTTTAATTTTGTAAACGCATCGATCTCTTCAAATACTGGAACATGATAAGAATTTGTAATATAGTCTCGATCCGTAATTCCTTTGATTTTTCCAAAACGTTCTCTTAAACATTTAGCAAATTTATAAGTAGTAGATTCAATAGGGGTTCCATATACACTATAATCGATATCTTCCATTTCTTTCCACTTTTTACAAGCATCATTTAATTTTCTCATAACTTCTAATCCGAATTCTTTTCCTTTTCCATTATCGGTATGAGAATTTCCAGTCATATATTTTACACATTCATAAAGTCCAGCATAACCTAAAGAAATAGTAGAATAACCATGATGCAACAAATCGTGAATACTTTCTCCCTTTTTAAGTCTAGCAAGTGCTCCGTGTTGCCATAAAATTGGTGCTACATCACTTGTTGCTCTACTAAGTCTCTTATGACGAATTTGTAATGCTCTATGGCACAATTCTAATCGTTCGTCCATAATTTTCCAGAAGGCATCCATGTCTTTTTCAGAAGATAGGGCAACATCTACTAAATTGATAGTAACAACTCCTTGATTAAAACGTCCATAGTACTTTGGCTTTCCATTTTCATCTACATAAGGAGTTAAGAAAGAACGGCATCCCATACATGGATAACATTGCCCATCGCCATTTTTATCCACTTTAAGTTGTTTCATAATTTTTTCAGAAATATAATCTGGAACCATTCTTTTTGCAGTACATTCCGCAGCAAGTTTTGTTAAATACCAGTATTTACTATTCTCATGAATATTATCTTCCTCTAACACGTAAAGAAGTTTTGGAAACGCAGGAGTAATATAAACACCTTGCTCGTTTTTCATTCCTTGAATTCTTTGTTTCAATACTTCTTCTATAATCATAGCAAGTTCTTCTTTGTATTCTTTTGTTTCTCCTAAATACATGCAAACGCTTAAAAAAGGTGCCTGTCCGTTAGTAGTAGTCATAGAATTGATTTGATATTGGAAAGTTTGCACACCGTCTGTAATTTCTTTTGCTAAGTCTTCTTTTGCGTATTTTTCACATTCTGCTTTTGAGAATTTTCTTTTTTTGTATTTTTCTAAATAACGGTTATAACTTTCTCGAACAAATGGAGCAAGATGAGTAAGGGTAATAGTACATCCTCCATATTGACTAGAATTTACGGCTGTAATTAATTGTGTAGCAATAGTCATAGCTGTTAAAAATTTATGTGGTTTTTCAATCATGACACCATTGATGTTCGTTCCGTTTTGAAGCATATCTTCCAAGTCAATTAAATCACAATTATGAAGAGCATTTTGTGCAAAATAATCTGCATCATGAAAATGAATAATTCCATCGTCGTGCGCTTGTACGATATCTTCTGGTAATAAGAATCTTCTTGTGATATCCGTACTAGTGATCCCTGCTAAATAATCTCTTTGCGTAGTTACCACTTTCGCGTCTTTATTAGAATTTTCGGTATTCCAATATTCATTTTCCCCGTCGATTAATTCTTTAATTGCTCGGTCGGTTGTATTACTCTTTCGAACAAGTTCTCTTGTATAACGATATGTAATATATTTTTTCGCAAGTTGATATTTACCAATAGACATTAACTTCATTTCTATAATATCTTGTATATCTTCTACTAGAATTCTCTTTTTTCCAAGTTTTTCTATATATTTAATAATATTTTTTATTTGCGTAGGAGATGCTTGATCCTCTTCTTCTACTTCTAAATTCGCTTTCATAATAGCGTTTTCAATCTTTTCTGGACAGTAATCTACCATATGACCGTCTCTTTTGATTACCTTCATTTTACTTCCTACCTTTCCTACTTATTATGATACCAATATAGCACACTTTTTAAAAAAATAATGTTGCAATTGCAACAAATGAGAAAAAATGATACAATGGACTAAAAGAGACAAAGGAGAAGGAAAATGACAAAAGCATTTGAAGGTATAAATGAGAAAAATCAGAAAAAATTACTTCGGATGTTGGAAGCCAACGTTTATCATTATAAAAAGAATTCTAATATTTTATCGACTATTAAAAATGTGAATATGATAGGAATTATTACCAAAGGTTACATCCAAATTACCAGAAGTAATGATAACGGAAGTCGTACGATTATCGAAGAGGTCGAAGAAGAAGAAATCTTTGGAACATTTATCTCTTCCTTGAAAAGTAAAGATTATGAAATTATTACGAAGGAAGATACGGACATCATTATGATAGACTATGATCTATTAATTCAAAATAATTTTAGAAATTGTGAATATTATCATCAATTTATTAAGAACATGTTTGAATTTGTTACTAAAAAAATTCAAGAGAAGAATGAACGAATTGAAATATTAACACAAAAAAGTATTCGTAACAAATTATTAGAATATTTTAATATAATGTTTAAGAAAACGGGCTCTAAATATATTTATTTGCCGTTTACGTTTATGGATTTAGCAGATTATTTAGCAGTAGATCGAAGTGCCATGTCAAGAGAGTTAAAAAATTTAAAAGAAGAAGGATTTATTGAGATCAAGGGAAAGAAAATTACTTTATGTTATGATAAAAATAGCTCTATTTATATGGGATTATAACTTAGAATAAATAACACTTGCAGGAGAGTTTTTTTCTATGATACAATGAATTTGTAAAGAAGTAGAAAGAAGGATGAGTAAATGACAAATAGAAAACGGGGATTTGAAATTGCCAAGGGATATGAAGATAAAAATATAAATTTGCCGGTTAGAAAGACCAAATATTCCTCTGGATATGATATCGAAGCAGCAGAAGATATTGTGATACCAAGTTTTCAACCAGGACAAAAACCAACGTTGGTACCTACTGGATTAAAAGCTTACTGTATGGAAGATGAATTTTATATGTTAGTCAATCGAAGTTCTGGTCCTAAAAAAGGATTAGTAATGGCTAACGGAGTCGGAATTGTCGATGCAGACTATTATGGAAACGAATCCAATGATGGGCATTTCTTCTTTCAATATTATAATGTTTTAGATCATGATATTGAAATAAAAAAAGGAGATGCGATTGGTCAAGTAATCTTTTTAAAATATTTAACAGTAGACAATGATATAGCCGAGGGAACAAGAACAGGAGGATTCGGTTCTACCGACAAAAAGTAAATAGAAAAGAAAGTTGAATTGTTAAAAATTTAATTTTCTTTTTTTACGTCTTCGCTCTTGAAAAAGGTTCCAATTGACAAATAGAGGAATATAGTGTATAATGTCTAAATCTGAAAGAGGGCTGAAGAATGAATTTTCAACTATTTGAAAAGGAAGTACAAGAAGTTCTAGAAGAATATCGTTTTGGTCTAAAAATGTTAGAAACAGAGTTAGAAATTTTAATTAAAGAATTTACCTTAAAACATAAATATAATCCAGTAGAACACGTGAAATCTAGAATAAAAACATTAGAAAGTATTGAGAAAAAATTAATAAAAAAAGGGTTTGAAGTAACCAAAGAGAGCATGGAAAAGAATATTCATGATATTATTGGAGTACGTATTGTTTGTTCTTTTTTATCGGACGTAACAGATATTGTAACCATGATTCAAAATTCGAGGGAAATCCGTATTATTGATAAAAAGGACTACATCGCCAATCCCAAAGATAGTGGATATTCTAGCTATCATTTAATTGTACTGATTCCAATATATTTAGCAAGTGGTGTAAAATATATGGAGGCAGAGATTCAAATTCGAACTGTTGCCATGGACTTTTGGGCATCACTCGACCATAAAATGAGGTATAAATTTCCTGGCGTGATTCCTGAGGAAATCCAAAAAGAAATTTATTGGTGTTCCCAATATGTAAAAATGTTAGATCAGAAAATGCTAGCAGTAAATGAAACACTAAAAAAGTCGCAAGAACAGGAGCGGTAGTATGAAAGAGAAAAGAAAAGTTGCTTTTGTTACTGGAGCATCTCGAGGAATTGGGGCATCCATTGCCAAAGAGTTAGCCAAAAATGGATTTTGTGTTGCCGTCAATTACCAAGTAAGGGAAGAAGACGCCAGCCAAGTAAAAACGTGGATTGAAAGTCATACTCCAATGCAAGCAATCCTAATTCCAGGAGATATATCGCAAGAAGATGTGGTAAAACAAATAATAGAAAAAACCGAACAAGAATTAGGACCAATTGATCTTCTTGTCAACAATGCCGCAATTGCGATCGATACTCTAGTAGAAGAGAAAAGAGTAGAAGATTTTAAACGAATATTAGAAGTAAATCTATTAGGAACCTTTCTTTGTTGCAAGTATATTGGGGAAAGAATGAAGGAAAGAAAACAAGGAAATATCATCAATATTTCTTCTACCAATGGAATCGATACAGGATATCCCGAAGGAATGGATTATGATGCTTCCAAAGCCGGAGTAATTTCCCTAACGCAAAACTTTGCCAAAGAATTGGCACCGTTTGTCCGTGTAAATTCTGTTGCACCAGGATGGGTCTTAACCGATATGAACGAAACATTAGAAGAAAGTTACAAAAGGGCAGAAGAAGAAAAAATATTGCTCGGTCGTTTCGCAAGTGCCGAAGAAATTGCAAAAGTTGTGGCTTTTCTAGCTTGTGAAGATGCCAGCTACATTAATGGAACGGTAATCAGAGTGGACGGTGGAAGAAGATGAAAGAAGGAATTATTCTAGTTCCTCCAATAGAAACCAATCGCGGTATTTACGAGAAAAAGTTTTCTAGAAAAGAGGATCAAACAGATCATTTGAAATGTATCCAAAAAATTTGCGAGGAACAGCAAATAGAAGTTTTTCCAAAGGATGATTTTTGTTATCATTGGTGTATTGCTCTTGCCATGCAAGGATGTATGGTCTATGAAGTGTCTAATCCCACCATATTTTATATTCCGTTGAATGTTGATTCCAGACAAATGTCGCTTTTTCAAAAAAAGAAAAAAGAGTGGCAAAGAATAAAAGTGGGTGCGTTTCTATTAGAGGAGAAAGAGGATTCTTCTATGGAAATAAGATCTTTAATGGGAAACAACAGTAAACAAACGTTAGAGTTAATCGAGGAAGAAATGGAAGAGAGAATTCTTTGCTCGAAAGAAAAAGAAGTAGGAGGAGAAGCATGTACGAAGAAATTGGAATACACGAAAAAACGATTCAATTGATGAAGGAAGCAGAACAAGAGATTCAATTACAATGGAGAGAAATTGATCAATTACAAGAGCAAAATAGTTTAAAAGTATTAGCTAGTTTCCATAAACATCATATTTCCGAGGCTCATTTTAATGAAACGACCGGATACGGATATAATGATTTAGGAAGAGATACCATCGAAAAAGTATTTGCGGATGTTTTAGGAAGTGAAGATGCTATTGTTCGTGGTCAATTTATTTCTGGAACCCACGCCTTAACGGTTACTTTATTTGCCTGTCTTCGACCAGGTGATACTATGTTAAGTATTAGTGGAAAACCATACGATACCTTAGACGAAGTAATTGGAATTGTAGAAAATCCTAGTTCGTTAAAGTCTTTTGGAATAGAATATGAACAAATTGATCTAGTGGATAATGATTTTGACTATTCGAAAATAGAAAAAGTAATCTCTCAAAAATTCTATAAATTAATAGAAATTCAGCGTTCTAAAGGATACTCTACCAGAAAGAGTCTTTCTATTGAACAATTAGAAAAGGTAATTGCATTAATCAAAAAAGTATCACCAGAGACGATTGTGATGGTCGATAACTGTTATTGTGAATTTGTAGAGACGAAAACCCCAACGGAAGTCGGAGCAGACCTAATGGTTGGTTCTCTTATTAAAAATTTAGGTGGAGGAATTGCTCCTAATGGGGCCTATGTTGCGGGAAAAAAGAAGTGTGTTGAATTAGTAGGCGAGAGACTTACTTGTCCAGGAGAAGGGCGAGAAGTGGGTCCTTCCTTAGGAATGAACAAACGTCTATTACAAGGATTGTTTTTTGCACCAAGTGTGGTTGCCAGTAGTTTAAAGACGGCGGTTTTAACGAGTCGTATGTTAGAAAAATTGGGATTTGAAGCAGAACCAAAATTCGATGCAAAAAGAGTGGATATAGTACAAAATATTGTATTTAACGACAAAGAAAAGCTAATTAAGTATTGTCAAGGAATACAGAGTGCGTCTCCCATTGATTCGAATGCTATTCCAGAAGCATGGGATATGCCAGGATATACCGATCAAGTAATCATGGCCGCCGGAACGTTCACTCAAGGTTCTTCGATCGAACTGTCTTGTGATGGACCAATTCGTCCTCCTTATATTGCATATCAGCAAGGTGGACTTACCTATGATTATGGAAAACTTGGTGTCATGAAAGCAATCGATAATATAATAGAGGACCATGGATAGAAGAATCGAAGAAATAGAAGAAGCGTTAAACCATCCCGACTTTTTAGTCCGTCAAAAAAATGGTTTACTACTAAATCAACATCAGATTCGAGTACTAGAAGAAAACGATATTGCATGGCAACAATTTTCCAATATGCACTCTTTATTGTTTTATCTGGAGGAAATTTTATTAGAAGAGAAGAATGATTCTTTAGAAAAACTTTCTCAAGAATTAGAAGAATACGCCTATTATCATGAATCTAGAAAGTAAAAAAATTTAAAAAAATGCTTGCACCTAAAAGAAAAAATTGATATAATAACATCGCTTAGGAATTACTATGGTAAAAAATTTACTATGGCGGAAGGAGAAGAGAATATGAAAAAAGGAATTCATCCAGAGATGAAAGAAGCAACAATTACTTGTGCTTGTGGAGAAACTTTTAAAGCAAAATCTACAAAAAGCGAAATCCACGTAGAAGTTTGCTCAAAATGTCATCCATTCTATACTGGAAAACAAACAAGAGCATCTAAAGCAGGTAGAGTTGATAAATTTAATAAAAAATATGGTTTTGGAGAATAATGCTAATAGCATTATTTTTTTTTTATTTTTTTCATGGTTTTCTCATAATTGCATGCTATAATATTAGTGTAGAAAAGGAGACATAGATATGAAAATAGCTATTGCAAATGATCATAGAGGATATCAATTTAAAATAAAATTAATAAAATATTTAACGAAAAAAGGACATGAAGTCATCGATTTAGGATGTAATTCTACGACATCAGCAGATTACCCTATTTATGGTTTTGAACTAGGAGAAATGATTGCTCGCCACGAAGCTGACTTAGGAATTGCCCTTTGTGGAACGGGAATTGGAATATCCATTGCCTGCAACAAAGTAAAAGGAATTCGCTGTGCAAAAGCAGCAAATGTCAAGGAAGCAGAGTTAGCAAGACTTCATAATGATGCCAATATATTAGCTCTCTCTTCTAGTATGCCATTTTTTAAAGTACTAGACATCGTAGATGTATTTTTAAATACCTCATTTTCAGAAGTAAGTAGACATAAAGCGCGAATTGAACAAATTACCGAATACGAAAAACCAAAAAGAAAAAGTCGTAAAGAAAAACAAGAAACAGTAGAGGAAAAAGAAGATGAGTGCTAAATTTTTTCTTTATTTAGTCATGACACCAATTGTTATTTATTCTTTAGATTCTCTTCAAATTAATGCGATATTTAAAAAGAATAAAGTATTACAAGCACGTATTTTTTATCTATTAATTGCCCTTTGTTTAATTTATTTAACAACGCAATTTGTATACGATTTTTTTCTTGCTTCAAAATTCATTTAACATGTATAAAAATCTCCTTTCGGTAAAAACTTTAAATGAGGTGAGAAAATGAAAAGGAGATTAAAGTTAAAACCATTTGTTCTGCCAGCAGTTTATACTCTTTTTGTAGGAATACTATTAATAACGGTATTTTTAGCAAGAAAGACGTTAGTTGGAACGAAAGAAGATGATACGGTATACGTATCTGGAAGTATCTTAGATAGTTATGTTCCAGTAGTAAATCTAGATACGATCATTATGCGTCCTTATTCTTCTGATAAAGTAACGATCGGAAAAGATTTTTATAGTTATGAAGACGATGCAACCAATCAAGCAAACTCTATCATATACTATGAAAACACTTACATGCAAAACTCTGGCGTAGACTATGTTGCGGAGGAAACTTTTGATGTCCAAACAATCCTAGATGGAGAAGTAATCGAAGTAAAGAAAGAAGAACTTTTAGGAAATGTTGTGACAATTCGACATGATAATGATATTATCAGTGTTTATCAAAGTTTAAGTGAAGTAAACGTAGAAAAAGGTGAACAAGTTAGTCAAGGACAAATTATCGGAAAAAGTGGAACATCTGCTCTAAACCCAACCTTGAATAACCATCTCCACTTTGAATTAATGGTTAAAGGACAGATCAAAGATCCAGAAAATTATTTTGATAAAAAATTAGGCGAACTAGAATAAATTGTTCATAATTCCCAAACTTTCACTATATACTTAATTAGAATAAAGTAGAAGGAAGGGAACCATGGACAAATACATGATTGAAAGAATCTTCTTAGAAGCCGATCAGATTCTAGAAACAAAGAAGACAATTCGCGAAATTGCCAAATTAAACGGTGTTTCCAAAAGTACCGTACATAAAGATTTAAAAGAAAGATTACTAGAATTGGACAAGGAAAAACATCAATTAATTGCTGAAATATTCAAGGAACATATAGAAGTACGTCATATTAGAGGAGGGGAATCAACGAAAAGAAAATACTTGAACCTTTCCTAGAAAGGAGGAACATGAAAGATATCGGAATCGACCTTGGAACGAAAAATGTATTAATTTACGTAAAAGGAAAAGGCGTAGTATTAAATGAGCCAAGTGTCGTAGCTATTGATACGACTAGTAAGAAAGTATTAGCAGTGGGAAAAGAAGCTTATGAAATGATTGGACGTACGCCAGGAAAAGTAAAAGCGATTTGTCCGATGAAAGACGGAGTTATTGCTGACTTTGAAGTAACAGAAGCAATGCTTAATAAATTTTTAGAAAAAGTAATTGGAAAAAGTTTCTTATCGAAACCGAGAATTTTAATTTGTTGTCCATCGAATATTACACAAGTAGAAAAGAATGCAATCCGCGAAATTGCGGAGAGAACTGGTGCGAAAAAAGTTTATTTAGAAGAAGAACCAAAAGTAGCGGCAGTAGGAGCCGGAATGGATATTTCCAAACCAAGTGGAAGTATGGTTATCGATATTGGTGGAGGAACAACAGATATTGCAGTTCTTTCTTTGGGAGGAATTGTTACTAGTTCATCGATTCGAATTGCTGGAAATGCTTTTGACGGGGATATTATCAAGTACATAAAGGACAAGTATAAATTATTAATTGGAGATAAAACAGCAGAAGATATTAAATTAACCATTGGAACAGTAACGAAAACGAGAAAGAAAGATGTGATGGAAATCAAAGGAAGAGACATGGCGACAGGTCTACCTAAAATGATTGAAATTACCCCCAATGAGATAGAAGAAGCACTTAAAAATGATATCGAAAAAATTATTAATGAGGCCAAAAAAGTATTAGAAGACACTCCGCCAGAACTTGCAGCGGATATTGTAGAAAAAGGAATTATCTTAACAGGAGGAGGATCTCTTATCGAAGGACTTCCTCAGGTGTTAAAAGAACATTTGCAAGTTCCTGTATTCATCTCTGACAATCCTCTTACAAATGTTGCAGAAGGAACTGGGGTCATGTTAGAGAATTTATATTTGTTGGAAAAATAAAGTTTTCCACAGAATTGTGGAAAAAAGCAATTTTGGAGGAGAAAATCCTCTTTTTATGTGGAAAAAAATTTATAGATTGTAGAATTTATGTTATAATTCTAAATAAAGAGGTGAGAAAATGAATCCTCATATTATAGAAATTTTAAAAATTGTAGGGGTTACCTTTTTATGCAGTGCCCTTCTGATGCCATTAATGAAACGGGTTGCCCATCACATTGGAGCAGTGGATGTACCAAGAAATAGCGAAGGAAATCGACATATTCACAAGCGCCCTATTCCAAAACTGGGTGCCCTGGGTATTTTTTTAGCATTTTTATTTGGCTACATGCTATTTGGAAAACATAGTATCAAAATGAATTCGATCTTAATAGGGAGTTTTATTATCGTTTTAACTGGTATAATAGACGATATAAATGATTTAAGAGCATCCAGAAAACTAATAGGACAAATAGCAGCTGCCTGTGTCATTGTATTTTATGGAAAAATCATAATTACGGACATTTCTGTTTTTGGTCTATATTTAGAGTTTGGATGGTTTTCCGAAATACTTACCATCTTGTTTATCGTAGCTTGTACCAATATTATTAATTTAACTGACGGACTAGATGGACTGAGTGGAGGAGTCACAGCCATATTTTATATTACAACAGGAATTATATGTTATTATCAAGCAAGATTTAATACATTAGAATTTACGTTAACTTTTATTATGTTAGGTTCTACCTTAGGCTTTCTTCTTCATAATTTTTATCCGGCCAAAATATTTGCTGGAGATTGTACTCAGTTCATGGGATTTATGGTCGCGGTCATTTCTTTACTTGGTTTCAAAGGAACTGCATTTAGTTCGTTATTCGTTCCCATCATGATATTGGGCTTACCAATTCTTGACACTCTATTTGCAATCATTCGACGTTCTCTAAGAGGACAGCCAATCTTTTCACCTGATAAAGACCATTTTCACCATCAGTTATTAGGAATGAACTTTTCGCAAAGAACAACGGTCTTAATCATTTATGGAATTAATATTCTTTTTGCACTAACCTCCATTTTTTATGTATTGCAAATATCAGAGTCAGCAAAATTCATTTATGTGATATTGACCATTTTACTAATTTGGTTCGTTTGTTATACAAACATTATAACGGATAAAAAACCACCAAAATTAAAAGAAATTAAAAAAAGGCTAGTCAAAAAAGATTAGCTCTTTTTTTGATAGAAGAAGGGAAAGAGATAGATATATGTTAAATTTTATTATTTATGAAGATGAAGAAAAATTTCGTGATAAGTATTTTTCTGTTATTGACAAATTTATAGGCACTAGTAAGCTAGCTTATGATGTGATAGAAATAAAAGAGTATCAAGAAGAGATCATAGAACAAATAGAGCAACTTAGCGGAAGTAAAATTTTTATTATGGATGTCGAAGTACCGGGAAAATCTGGTTTAGATCTTGCAAGACAAATAAGGGATTCTGGAGATTGGGATAGTCAAATTATCATTGTAACATCTCATGACAATTTGAGAAATTACGATTATCAAAGAAAAATATTAATGTTAGCATTCATTACGAAATTTTTTGATTTGGAAAAATTATTGTTGGATGCAATTCGTTCTGCTCATAATATTTTAACGAGTAGAGACTCTATTCAGTTTCAAAAGAATAACGAATTATATCGTATTCCATTAAATGATATTTTATATATTGAAAAAGTACCGGAAGAAACCTATTGTTATATTCATACCAAGAAAGAAGAATATATTACCAATAAAACGTTACTTCAATTAGAAAAAGAGATCAGTAAAGATCCCAGATTTTTAAAGACACATCGAAATTATATTGTGAATACTTATAATATTCGAGCAGTAGATCTAGAAGATCTCATTATAAAATTTGACAATAAGAAAATAGCTTTTGTTTCAAAGAACTATAAAAAGGCATTAAAAGAAAAATTGTGTGAAGAACAACTAAACAAGGAGAATATTAAATGTTAGATTTATTTCAAAATATTGTGAGCGGAATTGTCATTGGATTAGTAATGATAAAATCGACAGAAATCTTGCAATCAAAGAAAATAAAAATAGGAAAATTTGAATTTTTGATAATCTTGATAAACGCATTTATTTTAACTCTAACTTACAATATGATGCAAAATTTCTTAAAGGTAATATTTGTATTTATTGATTTGATATTATTAAATAAATTGATTACAAAAGATTTTATAAGTAAATGTATGGCAATATCATTTATTGAATATATTAGCGCTTTAATAGCAGAATGTCTAACAGGTTTGTTTTTAAGTTTATTGTTTTACTTTATTTCTTCTGACTTAACCACCTCGATAAAAAATACTGTTGCTTTGAATGCCATTATTATGATAATCAATTATTTCTTAATTTTTCGGTTTCAAGTATTTTATAGAAAAATTTTATCTAAAATGGAAGATAACAATCTAGCATTTTTACTAATTACAGCAATTGTTATCTTGCTATGTATTGGTACTTTATTTTTTAGAGTTGATTCTGATAATTGGGTTTTAAATAGTCAATTCATTGTAAATATTTTAATGATATTAGCAATTAGCATAATTGGAATTGTTACACTATATGAAAGAATAAAATATGAAAAGGTAAATAAACAATATGAGGATTTAGCAAAGTTTTCAGAAATTAACGCTACTTTAGTAGAAGATTATAGTGTATTAAATCATGAATACAAAAATCAATTAATCATTATTAAAGGAATGATTGGTAAGAAGAACAAAGATGTACACGAATATATAGATAGCTTGATCAGTGAAAGAAAAGGAATTACTTCTCAATGGATAATCGAGTTAAATAACATCAGCTTTATGGGATTACGTAGTTTTATGAATCATAAAATTTTGGAAATGAGATCCAAAGGATTAAATGCTAATGTAGTAATAAGTAAAGACTGTAAAAACATAAATTTAGAAGCATTACCCTCCGAAGTCAAGAAGAGTATTTATAGTATTGTTGGTGTATATCTGGATAATGCTATGGAAGCTGCTCTTTTAAGTGAAGAGAAAATGGTTGCTATCAATGCTTATACTACTAACAAAAATCAAATTTGTTTAGAAATTGCCAATACATTTAGTGGTGAAGTAGAATTAAATAAGATTAATACCTATGGCTATTCCAGCAAAGGAACTGGTAGAGGAACAGGACTCTATATTGTGAACAAGTTAATAAAAGAACACGATTGCTTGGAATCTAATACTATTATCGAACATGGTTATTTTATTCAAAAGTTAATTATTACACAAAAAAAATAGCCTTTTGAAATAGGCTACTTTTCCTTTTCCTATCACTATTTTTCGATAATTGATTTTGGAGCTTCTGGTTCATCTAGAATCATTAAAAGACATCCCATACTAGCTGCTCCAGCAGCCAAAGTACCAACAGCGGCAATTGCCATAGCGAATAATTTTTTCATAAATTCCTCCTCCTATTCACTAACCTAATTTATTACTAAATACATATGACTTATAGTTATTATAAGGTAATTTAAATAGTCGATAAGTCACCGGATGTATTAGTACCAATTCAATAAGCATAGCGCAAAATAACGCATTTCGTAAAAAGACATTGGATGTAGTAAGAATGAAGTAAGTATAAATGATAGAGACAGTAACCGTTATTAATTTATACATCATTCTTTTTTTTCTGTTTACTAATGGACGCTTTTTTGTATCAGCTGGTGCAAAGAACCAAAAGTTCAAGATACAAAAGAGAGAAAGTGGAATCATTAGACTTCGTGGAATTTCTATCCATTGGCATAATAGGGGAACACCGATAAAAGTAATGCTAGAAGAGATCCAACACATCCAACTTTTTGATGCGTGAAGTCCAAATCCCGGGATTCTTAAAAGATTAAATAGAAAAAGTAAGATAACCGCTTCTTGAAAGAATCCAAAGATCCAAGTAATAAATAATATTACGACAACTTTAGAAATGGATAGATAGATACTCTCGATTCCATAACGAATTTCTAATAGTTGTTCCTCACTGTATTCTGGAAAGTTACCCTTTACTGCAGATATACAATGATTTAAAAAGTATGTCTTCATTCTTCTTTCCTCCATCCAATTACCATTATACGATCTTATTAAAAAATGATGAGGATTCTTGTTGAAAGGGAAAATAACGTCGAAATTCTCCTTGTTTTATACCAAAATTTGTAGATTTTAATAGAAAATAGATAGAATTTTGTCCTTTTACTAAAATTCGACAAAATTCGCAAATTATCCATGCTATGATTTAATCGTGCATAAGCGGTAAAAGATTTTTATGTACGAGTCGTAAAAGGAATATAAAGGAAGGTGAGGTGACGCAGTGAGAGGACGTGTTAAATGGTTCAATAATGAAAAGGGCTATGGATTTATTGAATACAAAGAAAATGAAGATATTTTCGTACATTACTCTGCAATTAAACAAGATGGTTACAAAACTCTAAGCGAAGGTCAAATCGTAGAATTTACTTTGGTGGAGACGGCTAAAGGGTTTCAAGCAATAGATATTGAAGTGGCAGAAGAATTACAAGCTACCAAATAAGATGGGGTAGCTTTTTTCATGATTTCGTGGTATGATAAAAATGGGAGGGATGAAAGATGAACATTTCATTAAGAGGAGATAAATTAGAAATCACAGATGCAATGAAACAATATGCAAAGGAGAAACTCGAAAAATTAGAAAAGTACATTGAAAACCCAGAACATGTAGATGCTACGATTGTGGTGAAGGTACATAAACCATCCCATAAAGTAGAAGTAACCATTCCTTTAAAAAAATTAATCTTAAGAGCAGAAGAAGAACAAGAAAACTTTTACGCTGCTATGGATGTAGTCATCGATAAGCTAGAAAGGCAAATTCGCAAGAATAAGACAAGACTTAATGCGAAAAAGGGAAAAGAAGCCAAAGATTTCGTTATTGACTATATCGAAGATTGGAAGGAAGAGGTTCCTACCAATATTGTAAAAAGAAAAAAGATCGATGTAAAACCAATGGATGAGGAAGAAGCAATTCTTCAAATGGAACTATTGGGACATGCATTTTATTTATTCAAAAATATCGATACAGATCACCCCGCTTTAGTTTATAAAAGAAAAGATGGAGATTACGGTCTAATCGAAATAGATTAATAAAAAGATCGGATACATTTCTAAAACCCTTAGAAATGTATCTTTTTCTTTGGAAAATGCTGTTTTTAGTAGAATAATTTGGATCTTTCTGATAAAATAGTAAATATCGAGGAGATGATAAAATGAATATATTGAGAAACTTATTCGATCATGAATATAAAGAATTGAAAAGATTTGCCAAAATAGCAGATGAAATTGATCAAAAATCAGAAGAATATGAAAAATTAACAGACGAGCAATTAAAGGGAAAAACAGAAGAGTTTCGTCATCGTTTAAAAGAAGGGGAAACCCTAGATGATATTTTAGTGGAAGCATTTGCAACAGCAAGAGAGGCGTGTTTCCGTGTCATTGGAGAAAAACCTTTCTATGTTCAAATTTTAGGAGCATTAGCAATTCATTACGGGAATATTGCTGAGATGAAAACTGGAGAAGGAAAGACCTTAACTAGTGTTATGCCAGCTTATTTAAATGCTTTAACTGGAGAAGGAGTTCATATCATTACTGTAAATGAATATTTAGCTTCTCGTGATGCGGAATGGATGGGAAAAATCCATCAATTTTTAGGATTAACAGTTGGAATTAATTTAAGAGAATTAACTCCTCAAGAAAAACAACAGGCTTATCAATGTGACATCATGTATTCTACCAACAATGAAATTGGATTTGACTATTTAAGAGATAACATGGTGGTAAAAAAAGAAAATCGTGTCCAAAGAGGATTAAACTTTGCCATCATCGACGAGGTTGACTCTGTATTAATTGACGAGGCACGTACTCCGTTAATTATTTCTGGTGGAGCAATGCAAAGTGCAGGAATGTATATAGATGCTGACCGTTTTGCAAAATCACTAACGAAGGAAGACGATTTTATTTACGATGAAAAAACGAAAGCCGTTAACCTAACAGAGCAAGGAAGCGAAAAAGCTGAAAAGTATTTCAAAGTAGATAATCTTTATGACATTAATAATGCAACATTAGTACATTTTATTAATCAAGCGTTACGTGCCAATTATTCGATGCGGTTAGATGTGGATTATGTAGTGCAAGACGGTGCAGTAGTCATTGTTGACCAATTTACAGGACGTCTTATGAAAGGACGTGCCTTCAGTGACGGATTACATCAAGCAATCGAAGCAAAAGAAAATGTTCAAATTCAACAAGAGACGAAGACACTTGCAACGATTACATTCCAAAATTTATTCCGTATGTATAAAAAATTATCTGGTATGACTGGTACTGCAAAAACAGAAGAAGAAGAATTCCGCAATATTTATAATATGTACGTTATTGAAATACCGACTAATAAACCAATTGCACGTATTGATGCTCCAGATATCATGTATTCTACTAAAGCCGGAAAATACCGAGCAATTGTAAATGAAATTGAGCAAAGATATCAAAAAGGGCAACCAGTTCTAGTTGGTACTATTGCCATTGAAACAAGTGAATTAATTAGTGATATGCTAAAGGAAAAACATATTCCTCACGAAGTATTAAATGCCAAAAACCATGCACGTGAAGCAGAGATTATTAGTAAAATTGGATTAGGAAAAAGTGTAACGATTGCGACTAACATGGCTGGACGTGGAACCGATATCAAATTAAGTGATGAAGTAAGAGAACTAGGAGGACTTTGTGTAATCGGTACGGAACGCCATGAATCTCGTCGTATTGATAATCAGTTAAGAGGTCGATCTGGACGGCAAGGAGATCCAGGATATACGCAATTTTATGTATCTATGGAAGACGATTTAATGGTTCGTTTTGGAACGGATCGTATTAAAATTATGTTACAAAATCTAGGATTCGATGAAAATCAAGCAATTCAGAGTAAAACATTTACCAAGGCTCTTTCTAGTGCACAAGCTAGAGTAGAAGGAAATAACTTTGATATACGTAAGCAATTGCTTCAATATGATGATGTTAATAACAATCAAAGAGAAATCATGTATAAAAGAAGAAATGAAATTCTAGATAGTGAATCTATCCATAATACAGTTTTAAATACTATTCATAATCATATTATGGATATTGTTAACTCTCATCTTTACCCAGAAGGAAAATTAATGGACAAAGATTTAGAAGAGATTATCGAGTTCACAAACGAAAATTTATTGAAAAACGATATTTCGAAAAAAGATATTGAGGGAAAAACTCCAGAAGAAATCATTGATTTTATTACGGATCGCTTAGTAGGTGAATACGAGGAAAAAATTAAGGAAATCCCAGATGAAATTAAAGATGAATTCGAAAAGGTAATTAGCTTAAATGTAATTGATCATTATTGGACGGAACAAATCAATACGATGTCTCATTTAAGAGAGGGAATTTATTTGAGAGGGTATGCTCAAGAAGATCCACTTCGTGCATATACGATGGAAGGATTCGATTTGTTTGATCAAATGATGCAAAAGATTGATAAAGATATTACAATTCTTTTAGTAAAATCAGAAATTCGCCAAAATATTGAGCGAAAAGAAGTTTCTAAAACGAAAATAACAAATGAAAAAGATGATACGAAAAAAGCTACCCCTAAAAAAAGTAAAAAAGTAGGAAGAAACGATCCATGTCCATGTGGAAGTGGAAAAAAATATAAAAACTGCTGTGGAAAATAGCTTATAAAATAAGGGTTTGCGAGGGTTTCAAAAATAAAAAAATCACAAAAAATAGTCAATTAGTTTCCATTTTGTTTCCAAAATTAAAAAAGATGTTACCAAAATCTCTGCAAATCCTTATAAAATAAGAGAAAATAGTTTGGAAACAATTTCGGAAACAAAAAAGTTAGCATTCGTTTGCTAGCTTTTTATTTACTATAATTGCACACTTGCAAAGTAACGAATTATTCAAGAAGTAGATTTATTAAAATAATTAAATATAAGTAGAATAAGTTAAATACCGTGATTTATATGGTATAATAA
>CALVKE010000024.1 GCA_944332535.1 uncultured Bacilli bacterium | reverse complement strand
AACTCTGGTTGCAGTGCTTCGATATCGATTCGGTAACTCAAACTCTTTCTTGCAATTGCACTATTATCGGTTACTCCATCTCTTATCCAAAGTCTTAACGTATAATGAATCGTTTCATTTCCTGGAATCGTTCCAGAGTCCACTACTCCATCTGATAAAGTAGAAAGCAAGGCTGGTTCCCCTACTCCGTCCTTCGTTAAATAATACTTCACATCGGAGGTTGAAAGCTTGTCAGTGCTTGTTGTAATATCTACTAACTTTACAATATAATTCATAGAAAAAGAGGCATTATTCACCAATCGAAACGTAAAAGCATCTTGCACCATTCCTACTTCATCGTACATTGGAAAAGCATTACTAATCGTTAGATTGTTTTCATCTTCTTGTAAGACTAGACTCAAATCTCCTGCTGTAATCACCTGTCTCTTTGTACCTGTCAATGTCACATTAATAAATGCATAGGTAACACTCATAAATATCACAAAAATACTTGTGATAAATACCGCAATCTTTACGATTTGTCTTTTTTGCTTATCCTTCATACGAGTCCTCTCCCATTCTCCTACTCAATATAACAACGAATACTTTAAAAACTTGTCTTATTTCGTAGCTCACCTATTTTACTCTATCTCTATTACAATAGAGTACCTCATAAATTGCAAACTTTTCCAAAGAATTGTCTCTTCTATTTTTTCTACCTATATTCTACCCCCCCCCCAGGCTTTTTGTCAACGGAGATGTTATCATTTTTTTACTCCTCTCTATTTTCATTTACTATTATACTCCTTTCTTGTCTTTCTGAAATTCTTGTAAAAAAAAAAGAAAGAGCAAGACTTCCTAATAAAATTATTTTTGTTCTTTCTCTTCCATAATCTTTTTCAAATCATATAATACATTTAACGCTTCAATTGGAGTCATTTGCAAAGGATCAATCTCTTTCAACTTTTCTTCTACTCGACTTTGCTTTTCCTTCTCCGGCTCAATATCCAAGAAAAGGGAAGTCTGCGTAAAGGTCTCTTTCTTTCCTCCTGCTTTTTCATAAACACTTAAAATCTCTTCTGCCCTCTTAATTAATTTTTTCGGAAGAAGCGCAAGAGAGGCTACATGGATACCATAACTTTTATCTACTGCTCCTGACTTAATCTTATGTAAAAACGTAATTTTTCCATCTTCTTCTTTTGCTGCCACATGAACATTTTTTAAGTTAGCAAGCGTTCCGGAAAGTGTCGTTAATTCATGATAGTGGGTAGAAAACAAAGTCTTACAACGTACTTCATCGTGAATATACTCTAAAATAGCTTGCGCTAAACTCATTCCGTCATAGGTTGCAGTTCCTCTTCCTAATTCATCAAACAATATCAAACTATGTTCTGTTGCATTTTGCAAAGCCATATTCGCTTCTTTCATCTCTACCATAAAAGTAGATTCCCCGCTTACCAAATCATCACTTGCTCCAATTCGTGTAAAAATTTGATCAAAGATTGGAATTTCACATTCTTTCGCGGGAACAAAAGATCCGATCTGAGCCATAATTACAATGATTGCAAGTTGTCGCATATAAGTAGATTTTCCAGCCATATTAGGACCAGTAATCAACAAAATGTTAGTACTTTTCCCCATCACAATATCATTGGGAACGTATTCTACCTTCGAGACTTTTTCTACTACTGGATGTCTTCCCTCTTTAATCAAAATACTGTTTTCCTCTACCAGCTTAGGACGAACCAAACGATTTTCTTCCGCCAAATAAGCAAACGCTTGTAACATATCTACTTCTGCTAATATCTTCGCAATTTTCTGAATTCTACCGGTATACTTCTTTACTTCTTCCCGAATCTGCATAAAAAGAGAATACTCCAAATGAATAATTTTTTCTTCTGCTCCTAAAATTGTATCCTCTTTTTCTTTTAAAAGAGGCGTAATAAATCGCTCTCCCGTTGTTAGCGTCTGTTTTCGGATATAACCAAATTCTTCCTTTACTTGAGAAACATTTCCTTTCGAAATTTCGATATAATAACCAAATACTTTATTAAATCCGATCTTTAAATTTTTAATTCCCGTTCTTTCTCGCTCTTCTTGTTCTATTTTTAAAATAAAGTTCTTACTGTTTTTCCGGATATCTCTTAATTCATCTAATTCTTGATGATATCCATCTTTAATTAAAGAACCTTCTTTTAAGCTAATAGGAGCGTCTTCATTAATAGAATTTTCTAACAATTCATAAACAGAATCTAATGTTTCAATGTTACGGTCCCAAGAAAGCTTCTCTAAAATCGACTGAATTTCAGGAAGATGAGACAGAGAATGTTTTAACTGAATGAGATCTCGCGCATTTAAATTACCGTAACTGATTCGACTAGCCAAACGTTCTAAGTCATAAACGCCATCTAAAGCATTTTTCAACTCTTCCTTTAAAATAAACTCCGTTAATAACTTCTCGACAAAATCATACCGTCGATTTAATGCTTTTTTAGAAAGAAGAGGACTTTCAATATTCATTTTCAAATACCGACTTCCCATCGCTGTTTTAGTTTTATCCATTAACCACAAAAGAGAATACGTTCGATCATGATTTCGGATGGTCTCGGTTAATTCCAAGTTTTTCTTGGTATGAATATCAAATGTCAAGTGCTCACGAGAAGATACTACTTCTACTTCTTGCAAATGAGAAAGACTTCCCTTCTTTGTCTCAATCAAATAAGAAAGCAAATGATAAACAGAGGTTTTCATACGAATATCACTTATTTTAGCAGTTAAGTACTGATAATCTTCTTGATCATAAACAAGATCTCGATAAGTCACTAATATATGATAAGTATCTCGTAATTCTTGTACTAATCTACGATCTATTTTAGTATTTACTATTACTTCTTGAATACTATGGTTCATAATTGCTTTTAATACTTCATCTTCGTGCTCTAATACCATCACATAAAAATAACCCGTTGAAATATCAGCATAACTAACTGCATAACAATATTCAAAATCATAAATACTTCCAATATAATTATAATCGTGAGCGTTTAAAGCATCATCTAATCGAGTCCCCTTCGTCACCACTTGAATAACTTCTCGCTCTACCATCCCTTTGGCATTTTTAGGATCTTCCATCTGCTCACAAATTGCTACTTTATATCCCTTATCAATTAACTTATCCAAATACCCTTTATAAGAATGATAAGGGATTCCACACATAGGAACCCGCTCTTCTAACCCACAAGATTTTCCTGTTAACGTAAGCTCCAACTCACGACTGGCAACTTGCGCATCTTCAAAAAACATTTCATAAAAATCCCCTAGACGAAAAAAGATAATACTATCTTCGTACTGTTCTTTAATCTCTAAATATTGCTTCATCATAGGAGACAATTTTGTTCTGTCTACTTCACTTCGTTTCATAATAATACCACCACTACAGATATTATACCAAAAAGAAAAAGAAATACAAACGTCTTTTGCATTCTTTGTATTTCTTTTTAACGATTTTCAAAATTTAAGGGCTGTAATTCTTCTAAAACAAAACGACCGTTCTTACGAATTAATACATCGTCAAACCAAACTTCTCCTCCACCGTAAGCTTCTGTTTGAATAAGTACCATATCCCAGTGGATAGCCGAATCATTTCCATTATAACAATCTTTATAGGCCCTGCCAGGAGTAAAATGAAGACTTCCTAAAATCTTTTCATCGTATAAAATATCTCCCATGGGGTTTAGAATCATAGGATTAAATCCTAATGAAAATTCTCCCACGTATCTAGCTCCTTCATCGGTATCAAAAATCTCATTTAATTTATCATTATCTTCATCACAAGTTGCTTTTACAATTTTTCCATCTTTAAACTCTAGGGAAACGTGGTGGAAAACCATTCCCTGATAAGGACAAGGGGTATTATAAGTAATTTTTCCATTTACACTTTTCTTAACAGGAGCAGAATAAAGTTCTCCATCTGGAATATTCATCTTTCCAGTACAAGGAACGCTACCCATTCCTTTTATGGAGAATGTAAGATCGGTACCAGGAGATACAATCCGAACTTTATCTGTTTTATCCATTATTTTTTTTAAAGGGGCTACCAAACGATCCATTTTTTGATAATCAACAGTCATAACGTCAAAAGCAAATCGTTGAAAATCAAGAGTAGGCATTTTTGCTTTATAAGCATCTACATCAGAAGGATAATTTAGTAGAACCCATTTCCGTTTATTAACACGAATATCACTATATTTTAATAACGCTAAGTTTTGCTTCTTACGAATCTCATTCGGAATTTCTTTTGATTCATAATCATTGACATTATAACGAATATGAATATAAGCATCAAAGTGATCTACTTCAAACTCTCGAATTTGACGAATTAATTCTATTCGTTTATCATTTGCTTGCTTTGCCATATAATTTCCTAATACAGAGTCTCTTGCTTCGATCACAGGAATTGCCCCACGAGCATAAATTGCATCGATTAAATCTTTTAAAAATTCTGTATCTCGTAATGTTTGCGTCTCGATCAATACTCTTTCATTCTTTTGTAAATCAAGAGAATAGTTAGCGATTAACTCTGCTAATTGCTTCTTTTTATCTGTCATTTATGACACCTCCATTATTATTGTAACATAAAATACTCTAGGAAGGAGTGTTTTTATGTATCCTAGATATAATATGGTACAAAATCGCCCAAATATGTATCAAACAAGACAATTTCGCGGGGAAGATGACCGTTTTTTTGGCGGTGGCATCATCGCTCCTCTTCTTTTAGGAGGGCTTGCCGGATATGCGATTGGAAGACCGAATGATTATTATCCACCTTATAATAATTTCTATAATAATTTTTATTATCAGCCTTACCAACCTTATCCATTTTACCCATATAATAACTTTTACTACTAAAAAGGCCCTTGCTACTTAGCAAGAGTCTTTTTATTTATTAAGATGTGCTTGAACAAGTTTGGAAACGAGTCCCATATCTGCTTTTCCTTTTACAAGCGGAGTTAATTTACTCATCACGTTTCCCATATCTTTCATAGAAGTTGGTTGTACTTCCTCAAAAACTTTTTCAATAATTTGATGAAGTTCTTCTTCACTTAATTGTTCTGGTAAATAAGCTTCTAATACAGAAATTTCAAAATTTGTCTTATCGATTAAATCTTGACGAGATCCCTTTTCAAAATCTTTAATTGATTCTTTTCTCGTTTTAATTGCCTTACTTACTACATCAACTATTAATTCATCATTGATCTCTTTTTTCTGATCAATATTCGCAAGCTTCATTGCGGATTTTACTTCTCGAATAACCGTTAAGCGTTCCTTTTCTTTATTTTTCATTGCGGTAATCATATCTTGATCTAATTGTTTTACAAGATCCATTCTCTTTCCTCCTCTTATAAAAAATAGAGACTAGTGATTAGTCCCTATTTGCTTTATTTCTCTTTCTCGTATTTTTGATGCCTTCCTTTTTAGCAAGTCTTCTCTTAACTCCAGGTTTATCATAACCTTCTCTTTTTTTACATTCAGAAGGGACTCCGTCTCTAGCTACTTTTTGCTTAAATTTCTTTAAGGCGAAATCTAGATTTCCGTTTTTTACTGCCACTTGTGTCATTTTATCCCCTCCTTCCGTGTTTTCTAAAATTGATTATATCATAAAAGTATTATTTGTCAAATAAATTTCGACAAAATTAAGAACTTTTTCCACCAATTCCATAGGTTTCACGGATATCAGGTCCTAGTAAATCTTGATCAGTGCTGTTACCAAGAGCTAAATTAATGATCATACGATGACATCGTTTTTCTAGAAATTCTTCCATCTCTACTTGTTTTTCGACGTCCTCTTCGGGATTCATTTTCAAATAAAGTTGATATTCTTCTTGTTGCATACGATTAATTTCATCCTCTAAAATATCAAGGGGTAACACTTTTTCTTGAATACTATCTAGTACTCTTTTTCTAAGTGCTTGCTGTTCTTCTTGATTCAGATCGTCAAACTGTTTTTTCTCCTCTTCATTTAAATGATATCCAAGATCCTTTTTTAAAATGAATTGAACTGCTTGTAACAATATTATCACCTCTATTAGTATTTCTAGTTATATTATACTAAAAAAGAAAATAGAAATGCAAGAAATAAACTAAAAAGGAAAAAATTCTTTTTTTAAAACCAGCAAAAGAGCAAGGATTTTTTCATTTTTAGAATCTCTTGCTCTTTTTTGTGCTATACGACTAACTCAAATAATCCTCGAAGGAAAGTACCGAAATACGTTCCTAAATTCAAAACGGATCGAATTCCAATATCGATACCAATTAAAAAAAGTGGGAAACAAAGAATTTTAGTAATAGATAGGATTTGATCCTTTCTCTCTTGCCAAAATTGCCTTATCGAATGGGACATATATTCCTTGAATAAAGTCTTCGAATAGCACTACCTAAAGCACGACCAGCATCTAAAATAGTAGTGGCAGCTTTACTAAGTGCACTAAAAAGAGAGGCACTAATATTAATTCCACCTACTATTTCAAACAATTCTTTTTCTTGTATTTCTTTCATATCCTTCTCCTTTAATGACAATCCAGTGGTCTAGTAAATCCATCCACAAGACCAATAATAAATAAAACAACACCTACAATTCCAACACCGCCCCAAAAACTGAGGCCACCTTCTACTTTTTCCAATTCTTCTTTTGTCATGACTTGCATAATACCCCTCCTTTGGAAAAACATATTTTTTGATCATACAGATCCTCGTTACCGAAACGATGAGAAATTACAATAACCACCTGATTAGAAAAATAAGAAAATAAATCTTTTAAAATTTCCCGTTCTAAAGAAACATCCAAATGACAAAAGCTTTCGTCAAAACAATAAACATCGCTAATAGTCAAGATACTTCTTGCCAAAATAACTCTTTGTTTTTGTCCACTAGAAAGATTCGCCGCATCTTCTTCTATTAACATATCATAACCCATAGGATGTGCTTTTACGATTTCATCTACTCGACAAATATGACAAATTTGTTCAAAAACTTCGCTTGAAACATCTCTTCCGAGCAAAATATTTTCTCTTAAAGACATGAACAACAACCCATCTTCTTGACCGACATAAGTAACATGATGCCGAAGACGAGCACTATCTACGTTCGGTAAAAGAGTATAATTGATCCAAATTTCTCCTTCTTGATAATTCTCATAACCAGATAAAATACGAGCGAAAGTACTCTTTCCACAACCGCTTTCCCCATAAATTAAAATCTTTTCTCCTCCTTGAAAAGACAAAGTTTGATTCGAAAAAGCAATTCTTGCTCGAGAATAAGAAAAAGAAAGATTCTTAACTTCTATTGCCTCAATGGGTACACAAAAAGCATCTAATATCTTTTCTTCTTTTATCTGATAGAATTCTTGAATTCTCTGAAAAACTTCCTTGGCATCTAACCAATCCATCTTAAATAAAAATAATGCGTTTATACCTTCTAAGAAAAAAGAAAGTAAAAACAAATAGCTAAGAAAAGATGGTAAGAGGATTTCTCCTTTTTGAATTAAGAAAAAACCATACCCGACCAAACAGACATAGAAAAAAGAGCGAAAAATATTTTGAAAGAACAACTGCCAATTTTGTAACGTTTGATAAGAGCAACTTTCCTTTTGATAATGAGAAGATACCTCTTCTAATCGATTTATCGCATACTGTTCTCTTTGCAAATGACGGATCATAGAAATAGAGGATAATGTATCCACTAAAGAAGAGTGAACATGAGCGTAAGATTCTTTAAAAGAGGCAACTCTTCTATGAGCCTTCTTTTGAAAAATAGAGAAAAAACAAAATTGAATGGCCACAAAGAAAAGAACCCATAACGTTAGGAGTCGATGAAAAGAAAAAAGTACACACCCGGGGACAAAAGCAAAAAGAAAATCCACAAAAATGGTTAAAAAACAATTAGCTAACGTCGTCTTTACGCTTATCAAATCCATAATTCGAGCAAGTAATTCCCCAGTCGTTCGGTTTCGATAATAAGAGTCTGGGAGGAAAAAAAGATGATGATAAACATGGCGAAGCAAAAAGGTCTCTAAAGAATGTAAAACGCCAATAAACAAATGAACCCGCAAGAAGTGAGCAAGGTTACTCATCCAGAAAAGAAAGAGAAAGCATCCGCCAATTAAGAAAATAAAAGAAGCGGGAAAAATAGAGAGAAACGATAACTGAACTTGCAAGTAAAAACTAGACAAAATACTAGTAATCGTATATAAAAATGAAAAAAAATACAATAAGAACATTTTCTTCCAATGTTTCCGAATAAAAGAAAGAAAAAGATTTCGTATAGGGTGTTTGGTAATGATACTAGGGATTTCTCCCTCTTGGATAAAAATAAAAAATTGATTCGTTGCATATTTTTCAAATTCTTCTATCTTCACATTAGAAATTCCAATTGCTGGATCGGCAATTAGAAGAGTATTTTTTTTCGAATTTCTTCCATAAATAACAACAAAATGAGAATAGACATTTTCTTTTACAACATGAGCGATCACTGGAAAATATTCCTCTTTTAACTCTTCTATCTTTCCCCGTAGTCCAAAAGTAGAAAAATGAAACATCTTTCCCGTTTGTAACAAGTCATAAGCAGTAGTGCCTTCTTTGGTAGTATTCGTCAAGTCCCTTAATAACTCCATCGAACAATCTCCCCCATAAGTTCGAAGAATCATCAAAAGACAAGCAACACCACAATCCTTTCTCCCTTCTTGTTTTACAAAACAATGTTTTTTCATATCTTTTTCCTCCCACTAACAACATTCACGCAAAAAGAAAAAACATCACAAAAAAAAGAATCAAATTAAACTTTTGATTCTAATTGGTCAAACTTGACACTTACTAACTTGGAAACACCAGACTCTTGCATAGTGATACCATATAATGTTTTGGCATATTCCATGGTCTTTTTCTTATGAGTAATCAATAAAAATTGTGTCTTATCTTTATAGTGATCCAAATACGTACCAAACCGGTCTACATTGGCCTCATCTAACGCAGCTTCTACCTCATCAAAAAGACAAAATGGAACTGTTCTCACATTCAAAATCGCAAATAACAAACTAATCGCTGTAAGAGTTTTCTCTCCTCCAGAAAGTAAATTAATCGAAGTTAACTTCTTTCCAGGAGGACTTGCTATAATATCAATTCCCGTTGTTAAAATATGCTCTGGATCGCTAAGACGTAACGTTGCTGTTCCTCCGCCAAACAATTGACGGAACACTTCCTGGAACTCTTCTCGGATTAACTCGAAAGTACTACGGAATTCTCTCTCCATGACCTCGTCCATCTCTGAAATGATTTCAAATAAAGACTCTTTGGCATGCTCTAAATCATCCTTTTGTTTCGTTAAAAAAGTATAACGTTCATTTACCCGTTCAAACTCGTCAATAGCATCCAAGTTTACCATTCCGATTTGTTTCAAAAGACGTTTGTAATGAGAAACTTTCTCCCGCGCTTCCTCCACTTCTAGCTCTAATACATATTCTTTTTGTGCTCTTTCAAAAGTCATCGAATATTCTTCATTCAAAATCTCCAAGAACCGATCCAACTTCATATCATTTTGGTTTCGTTCTAACTCAAGAGACTTGCTTTCTTGTTCCAACTTACGAAGATGAAGATTTCTCTCTTTATTTTTAGCATCCATCTCATCGACTTCCTGTGACAAGCGATTCTTTTGAAAAGAAAGCCTTTCCAAAGAATGAGCGAGCGCATTTCTCTCATTTACCTTTTGCGTATACTCCTGTTGTAATTTTTCCTCTTCCTCTTCCAAAGAAGATGAAATTACTGCGCCAAGAGAAGATCTCTCTTTCGACGCTTCTTCCAACTGCTCTTTCAAAGCTTGCAAAGAAGCTATTTTGTTGCGACTCATTTCCTGTTGCTCAATGAATTCTTGCTTTTTTTGATAAAGAAGGGCTTCCTTTTCTTTTCGCTCCTCTTCCAATTCTTTTAAAGATTGATCAATTTGCAAGAGTGCCGCTTTCAAATCTACTCGTTTCCGTTTTAATGACTCCAATTCCTGTCGATCCAACAAAACACTTTTAAAAGAAGTAAAACTACCTCCGGTCATGCTTCCACCGACTTGAATAATATCCCCATCTAACGTAACAATACGATAACGATTATGGATTTTTTTACTAATTCGAGTTGCACTATCGATATCAAGACTAACCAAAACATTTCCTAATTGACTTGCCACTACACTATCGTAAATAGAACGATACTGTACCAAATGTTGAAACGTATCAATATAGCCCATTTCACTTTTTAATAGTTGCATCGTCTCTGCATCAACAAACCGAGGTTTCATAGTCTCTATCGGAAAGAAAGTGGCCCTACCTAAACGATTTTCTTTCAAATAACGAATAGCATCTTTGGCATCTTGATCCGACTCTACTACAATAGCATTCTTACTACTAGCAAGAGCAACTTCCAACGCTTTCGTAAATTTTTCGTCAACATCTAACAAATTAGCTAACGTCGAATGCACGCCACGAAGACGCGGATTATTTAAAACCGCCTTTACACTAGATGGCATATTACCGCCATTTTCCAAAGATTGTTCTAATATTTGAATGCGATTTTTAAGTTCTAAATAATCTCGACTTTTGGTATTATATTCCCGAAGAAAATCCTCTCTTTTTCGATTACAAGAAAGAAGATCCTCCTCCTTTTCTTGCACTTCTTGCTCTAACGTGTCTTGACGAAGATGAATCATTTCAAGTTCTTGTTCACAATTAAAAATACTGGTCTCTAACGTATGATATTTTTCGTTTAATGTAACAAAGTGCTCATGTACTTTCACATCTTGAGCATCGTATTTACTTCTTTCTTGAAGAACTTTCTTTTCT
>CALVKE010000023.1 GCA_944332535.1 uncultured Bacilli bacterium | reverse complement strand
GGTATCACTAATCGCCCAAGCATCGCTATTATCGCTACAATCTCCATCCACAAAAGCACTATTACAATATTTTTTCGCTTTTTCATTCGCTTCATTAATATACGTTGCATTAGCAGTAGAGGAAGTTCTTGTATTGCATTCCGGAGAACCCGCTGACACTAAATAAGCACGATTATCTTCCGTATAAGCGATTCGCCACCCCTTTACATAAAATTTATAATCACCACTATAGCAATATCCGTACGTATTACCATTCGTATCAAGAGTCTCATTGGCATTATATCCAAGACAGGAATTTCCACTTTCTGCATCAGAAGTTCCGGTCACAGGAGTACCGCCTTTCATACAACCGTTATTTCCCTCATACGCCACATAATCCCCTTGTTTTAATTCGGAAACGAGGGGTTTTGTTTTAAAAGTCAAAGTACAATTTTCTGCAACACTACTATTTTTTGATATAGATAATTCTCCCGTCTCACGATTCCAACTCATTTCTGAACCATGGTCGCAGGAATAATCAATTAAATAAGTCCCAGCCGAAGGCAAAGCACCGATACTCTCATCATCTAGTAAAAGTGCAAAGGTATCTCCATCCATCAAGAATCCCTGCTCCTCTTTAAGGCAATTTCGATAACTATTTTCATAACCAACAAAAAAGAGAAATAGTAGTAATATGAAAAAAACTCCAACAAAAATTTTACTTTTTCTTTTCATGATATCCTTCCTTTCGCATTTCCAAACTAATTTTAGAAGATAAAACCGAACAAAAACCAATTTTTCCGTCAATATACTCAAGTAATTTCTTTTTGTACTTTTTTCTTGTTCGATCCATATTAGCATATTTCCGATTCACTCGAACACCAATGAATGACATTTTATCCGTGTTCTTATAAATTCTAGTCTTTTGATTCAACTCCAGTTTTTCCTTCTGCACTTTCTTACTAATTTCAGCAAGACAATTTTTCAAATATTCCTTATCCTCATGGATTAAAACAAAATCATCCTGATAACGAATATAATACTTTATCTTCAAATTTTCTTTAATATAGTGATCTAAATCATTCAAATAAAATATGGCAAATATTTGTGAAGTCATTGCACCAATCGGTAAACCATCATTCGTTGAGTCAATAATTTTATCAAGAATATCTAGAGAATCCCTCTCCTTAATCCTTCTTCTTAATTTCTCTTTCAAGATATCATGGTCAATTGATGCAAAAAAGTGGTGAATATCACATTTTAAAATGTAATATTCCCTATATTTTCGATTCATGATATTTCTATATTCAAAGTATTTCTTCCTAGCGTACTCTGTTCCCTTCCCTTTTCGGGAAGTAACATTGGTATCAATCAAACAAGGTTCAATGCTAGGAAGTAAAATTTTTTTACTAACCAAATGATTAACCATTTTGTCAAACATATTTTGACTTTGAATAATTCGTATCTTAGGCTCATAAATAACAAATCTGGTATATTTACCTGGTAAATAACTTCTAGATTCTAGCGTATTATATACTTGGCTATATAATACACTCTGAATACTCTCCCACTTATAAATTTTATTTTTGTTTTTTGTCTGCTTTTTAATGGTTTGAAAAACTTGTTTAATTTCGTTAAAATCAAGCATTGTAGCATACAAATTATTTTTTCTTTTCATGTATTTTTGAAAGAGAAAAACCAAACTTTCTCTTCTTGCAAATTCCTTTCTATTTTTAGCCCTTTCGATATACTCTACTAACACTAAAAATTGTCTTTGCACATTTTAGGTACTACCAAGGAATATAAATGTATTCAAAATTTTTATCAAATCTCTACCGTAGTAAAGACTCCACTTTAATTTTGAGTTCGAAGGCCATAGGCATTCGTGTTATTGTTGTTGTTGACGTTCCGATTGTTCGGATTCCAGTTAACACCATTGGTGTTAGAGGCACTTTTCATTTATAACCTATTTATTTTTCCAACCTGACACATCAATCTTAAAATAACTTCCAAATCACTTCCCAACTTTAAATATTTTTTATGAGAAATCATCTTCACTTCTTCTAAAAAGTTTAGCAAAGAAGCAAGATGTTTCATCCGAATCACTAACTCTTCTTTTTTCTCTTTCGATCAACTTCATCTTGCATATCATTGGCAAGATATAAATCTTTTAAATAAATATCATATTCCTGCAAAACAATTCTTTTTAACTCTAAATGCTTTCTATCACAATTAAGTAAAATTTCATAGATTTCCAAGAAGAATTTTTTAAAGAGAAGAATAATCTTTAATTTATCTTCATTCATAAAGAATTTCCTTAATACGCTTCATAATTTTGGGAAATCTTTTAGAGTCCATTAACATTTCTAGCATATAAGAGATTTCTGAAAGCTCTTGTTCATAGGTATAATACTTTTTACTTTTTTCTAAGTATTCATAGTAGCGATTATCGGAGGCCTTATATAACTGTTCTCTCCCCCCCCTTTTTTTTGAATTACGAAACAAGAAAGATTCTGGCACTCATTCATCACTTGATCTAATAATTTCTCCGGAAAGCCAACCTGAACAAACCGTTTCTTTTTAAGCATTTTATAATGAAAAACAAAATGCAAAATATAAGCATCATCCTGTAGTGCTTCATAGAAATTTCCAGATTTTATAAAAAGCAATGTATCAGGATATTGCTTTTTATATTTTAAATAAGTATCATATAATCTCATGACATTCTCCTTCCAACAAATAATAGATTTCTTTTATTTTATCTTGATGAATCAGAGCATTAGAAATCTGTTTCGTGATTCTTAGAACTTGTTTTTTTCTTCTGTAAAATCTTCGGCCTTTTAAGTAATATGATTCATAAAAAGAAGGAAAGAAACTTTCTTCTTTTAAAACATGATATTGATTCAATTTATCAATTACCAAATAAGAAATAGAGGCACTTCTTAACTTTTTCAAAACATAATTTAGATAATTCTTAGAAATTTCCATTTCAAAAATATTACCTACTCTATAAAAACAAAATCTACAAAGTCCATACAAAACAAACACATCTTTATACACAACAAAATATTTCGAATGTTCTTTATAAATAAGAACCTTATTATCTTCAATTTGCCTGATATTTGCATCAATTATTTTTTTGATCATCATCGTTTAACGATCGTGTACGGATCATCCATCGTACCAGATCCACCTGTCACATAGACCGAAGAGGATAGACGAATGATTGGCCGAAGGCCATAGGC
>CALVKE010000022.1 GCA_944332535.1 uncultured Bacilli bacterium | reverse complement strand
CCGTATTCTTTCCCATATGTACATCCATTGTTCCGTTTCCTATGGTATCAAATCCATACTTGTTTGCATTACTACTATTTTGCATAGAACGCGATGCATAAAAGAAACTAGATACACTTTGATTTCTCAAAGAAGTTAAATTAGGTTTAACACTAATATCCGCTGTCGTACAATTTTCATCAGTACATGCTGCACTCATACTTCCCGTTGTTTCAAATTTTCCTACCCAAAGTCCAGATAACTCTTCTCCTCCAAACGTAAATCCCTCTGGGGTTACCCAATTATCTGCACATTTCGTACTTGTTCCACTTCCAGTATCTTTTTGGCTTGCTGGAATAAACTTAATGTCAATTGCACCTGGTGTTTCTTGACTTGGTGCACTTCCTCCTATTAGTTGTACTCCATAAGTATCCCGAATCGTATAACTATATCTTGGGATCCATACCCACATCGTATTAATATCATCCATGCTAATTGCTGTACCAGATGCCGCACTCATATAAGTAGAACGACTACTTTCTGTTACGGTTACCGCATTTGCCCACATCTGATTATCATAATCATACCAAGCACTAGAAGTATCCGCCTTTACCCATGATTGTTGTCCTTCATCATAGGTTACAGGGATCATTCCACTGGCAAGAACAGGAACATTCGCTTTTGGCACATATTCTGGTCTTTCATATGGATTACTTCCTTCTCCTTGTTCGATATCGATCACAACTTTTCCATGATAATGTTTTCCTAACACACTATTTGGACTATTCTCACTGACCCACACTCGAATTTCATGAATATTCGATTCATTTGGTTGGAGTGTCCCCGAATAAACAATATATTCTTTCTCGTTCGTAGAAGAAACTTTATCGATTAAATTCGCACTCGCTTGATTATCAAATTTATATCGAACATAATTCATGTCCAATAATTTATCACTACAACCATCCGCCGTAATCGTATCACTGTCTTCGATAATTTTAATCGTATAATTAGCAACTAACGTTCCTGTATTTTCTACGGAAAAACGATAAGGGGCAGCAATTTCTCCCTCGCTATCACTTATCGGATAACTACTTGCTAACTGCAATACATTCCCGGCATCACTTAAATCCACATAACTAAGTTCCAAGTCTCCCACTTGTACTACATTATATTCTGTTCCGTGCTGGGTTTTTGAAAAAATAGCATAACTTCCTGCCAAAGCTATGATAACCACCAAAACAACAGAAAGACTAGTAATTAATACTTGATGCCGAAACAATTGATTTTTATTCTTTTCCATTCCACTCACCATCTATTATTTTATTCTTATTTATGTTTAGTATATCATAACTAGGAAAGATGCGCAATTCTTTTTGAATTTATCTTACAAAAAAAAGGCCCATTTTTTAAGCCTATTTTTCTTCCTGTTTAATCTCTTCTAGTAGTTTTTCAATTCGCTCACCATGTTCGATGGATTCATCAAAAACAAACTTCAATTCTGGCGTATGACGAATATCAATTCTTTCACTTAGTTTTCCTCGAATAAAGGAACTTGCTTTATCGAGCGCTTTTTGCGTTTTCTCTAAATATTCTGGATTTCGAAGTGTGTAATACACTTTCGCAAAACTCAAATCATTCGTAATGGCAACATCCGTAATTGTCACATATTTTACATCATTATCTTTTACTTCGGTAAATAAAATATAACTAATTTCTTTGACAAAGATATCGTTCCATCTTTCTATTTTTACCTGTTTCATTTTATCCCACCTATCGTTTGATTTCTATCAACTCGTATGCTTCAATAATATCTTGTTCGCGAATATCTTGATAATTTTCTAAGGTAATACCGCAATCCATTCCTTTGGAAACTTCTTTGGCTTGATCCTTTTCTCTTTGAATAGATTTAATCTTACCAGAATAAATAACAATTCCATCTCGAATAAGTCGTGCAAGGCTTCCGTTTTTTACCGTTCCTTGAATAACATGACATCCAGCAATGTTTCCTACTTTTGAAAATTTAAAAATCTGTCTAATTTTTGCTTGCCCAGTTATTTTTTCTTCAAATAATGGTTCTAGCATTCCTTTCATGGCATTTTCCATATCTTCAACAAGTTTATAAATAATATCGTAAGTACGAATTTCAATTCCTTTTTCTTTGGCCATGTCCATCGTCTTTTGATCGGCTCTTACATTAAATCCAATTAGGATAGCGTCACTTGCTTTTGCAAGCACAACATCACTTTCCGTAATAGCCCCTACTCCACTACGAATGACATTAATACTAACGTCTTCTACCTTAATTTTTTCCAAAGAACTTTTTACGGCTTCACTACTACCATTCACGTCTGCTTTAATAATAACGTTGATTTCTTTGAGCCCTTCCTTAATAGAACCAAACAATTCTTCCAAGCTCATTCCAGAACGATTGGTATCTTTTTCTTTGGCACGAAGTTTTCTAGTCTCCATTACTTGTTTTGCTTCTTTTTCGGTTTCGAAAGCCATAAACTTATCTCCAGCCGTAGGTGGTTCATTAAGTCCTGTTACCTCTACTGGAGTAGAAGGAGATGCTGTCGTTACATCTTTTCCTAAATCATTTTTTAACGTTCGAACTTTTCCGTAAGAAGTTCCAACAACCACTGGATCTCCTAAACGTAGTGTTCCGTTTTGTACAAGTAACGTTGCAACGGTTCCAATTTGTTTGTCCAGGCGAGACTCAATTACCGTACCAGTTGCATAACGATTTGGGTTGGCTTTTAATTCTTGCATTTCACTAACCAACTGAATCGTCTCTAAAAGTTCTGGGATTCCCTCTTTCGTAAGAGCAGAGATTTTTACAACAATCGTATCTCCTCCCCATTCTTCTGGAACCAGATTATATTCCATCAACTCACGCATAACACGATCCGGATCTGCTCCAGGCTTATCCATTTTATTAATGGCCACAATAATGGGAACATGCGCTGCCTTTGCATGGTCGATTGCTTCTTTCGTCTGTGGCATTACCCCATCATCTGCTGCAACAATAATAACAACAATGTCCGTAACACTAGCACCACGTGCTCTCATTGCCGTAAACGCCTCGTGTCCAGGAGTATCAATAAACGTAATTTTAGAACCGTTTGCTTCTACTTGATAAGCACCGATTGCTTGCGTAATTCCTCCTGCTTCTCCGCTTACAACATTACTTTCTCGAATGGCATCTAACAAAGAAGTCTTTCCATGATCAACGTGTCCCATAATCGTAACAACCGGAGGTCGAGCTACCAAATCTTCTTCTTTTTCTACAATCTCAAAGTTTTCAAAATCACTAACATCGACACTTTCTGCATTCTTTACCGTCTTATTATAATCAAGAGCAAGAAGCTCTACCACATCAAAGGCCAAAGCTTGATTTAAATTAGCCATGATTCCTAACGCCATTAACTTTTTAATTAATTCTGTTGCACTTACTTTTAAAGCTTCTGCTACTTCTTGAACAGTCATCCCTTCTTTATAAAGAAGGACGTCCTCTTCTACCGCCGAATCATTGGACATTAGCCTCTCACGATGTTTATACATCTCTTTTTTATCTTTTAGAAAGGAATCTTTTCCGGAAGCATTTCCCTTTTTACTTCCTTTCCATTTCGTCTTTGGCTTTTCGTTACGATAACTTTCTTCTGCCAACGTTTCTACTCTTTCAAAAAACTCATCATCATTATAAGAGTTTTCCTCCTCATCCTCTTCTTCCGTTGAGATAGATGCAATTTCTCCATCTAAAATCGTAATCTCTTCATCACTCAACAAATCCTCTTCTGACTCCTTCGAAAATCCCATCCTCTCACATAATTTAAGGATTTCATCAACTGATTTAGAAACGTCATTTGCATACTCTAAAACACTCATCATACCTTATTCACCTCTTCTTTCCTATTCTTATCAACAATTCTTCTTCTATTTTATTCCAAATTGCTATCCACTATACTAAGAAGTTCTTCATAAATGCTATCTGGTATTTCTACTTCCAATTGTCTTTGAAACACCTTTTTCTTTTTTGCCTCTTGAATCACTTCTTTATCCTTTTTCACATAACATCCTCGTCCATTGCATTTTCCTGTTAAGTCTACTTTTACTTCTCCTTCTGGAGTACGAACAACTCGAATCAAATCGCGTTTTTCAAGTCGTTCTCTCGTTACACAACAAGAACGCATGGGAATTTTTTTAACCTTCATCAATGATTACTCCTCTTCTCGGAATACAATTCCTAATTCTTGAGCATCTTCAAGAGATTTAATATCAATTTTATAACGTGTTAACTTACTAGCAAGTTTGGCATTTTGCCCTTTTTTTCCAATCGCAAGAGTAAAGTTTTCCTCATCTGCTACTACCATAGCTTGATTCTTTTTCGGATCCATAATCAATACTTTTAAATTTTTTGCAGGAGCAAGAGCATTCTCAATGAATTTTTCTGGTTGGGAATCATATTTGATAATATCGATTTTCTCATGGTGAAGCTCTTTTAAGATATTTGCAATACGACTTCCCTTTTCTCCGATACAAGCTCCTACTGGATCGATTCGATCATTTTGCGAATAAACAGCAACTTTACTACGAGAACCAGCTTCTCTTGCTACCGAATAAATCAACACCGTTCCATCATTAATCTCTGGAATTTCTAATTCAAATAATCTTTTTAAGAATCCATAATGATTACGAGATAAAAGAATTAACATTCCTTTGGAATTCACATCTACTTTGGTAACATACACCTTTAATTGAGAACCCATTTCAATCTTCTCTCCAGGAATACATTCCTTCTTTGGTAAAATTCCATTGCTACGTCCCAAATTAATATAGTAATTATCGGTATCCTCTAACTCTACTGTTCCAATTAGTAACTCATCTTGTTTGTCTCCTAGTTCTTCGATGATACTACTACGTTCTGCTTCGCGAATTTTTTGGACTAATACCTGTTTTGCCGTAGCCGTTGCAACACGTCCAAAATCTTTTGGAGTAACTTCTGTATCGATCGTATCCCCTACTTCATAAGTTTTATTAATCTTGCGCGCATCACTCAAACTAATTTCTGTATCTTCATTAATATAACGTTCATCGTCTTCATCATCCAAATCCTCAACGACCGTTAAATAAGAATATACTTTAATATCTCCCGTTTTTCTGTCAATTACTACTTTTGAATTCGATAAAGAATTAAAGTTCTTTTTATAAGCGGCCATTAAAGCAGCTTCCATTGCTTCAAATACCACTTCTCGATCAATTCCCTTTTCTTTTTCAATTAAATCTACTGCTTTGATGAATTCTTTACTATTCATGACTTTCTTCTCCTTTTTCTTTGGCGTATACATCAAGAGTATATGGACCTTCTATAAAATCCAAAGTATCAATAATAGGATTTAAAATACGAGTAGCTTGTACTACTGTTTTTAAATCAATGATTTTTACCGAACTATCTAGTACTACAGTCAAGGTTTTTTCTCCAGATTCTTCTACCACATAAACATCGTCGATAACTACTTCCAAAGAATCTAATTTTTTACCAACTGCATCCACTAATCTCTCTTTCATAATACCTCCTTTTTAATATGAAAGAGTGGGTTTCCCCACTCAAGCTAACACCATTTTATCACAAAATGAACAAAAAGCAAAGAAAAATTCTAGAATTTCCATGAATTTCCCTAAAAATCATTCGAATTTTTGAGAAGGAGCCAATAATCGGTAGATCAAATTTGGTTGATTGACAATAAATCCAAGATGAGGCAATACTTTTTGCGATAATGCCGTAGAGTACTTCGAATCATAGTGATTTACAACAAGTGCTAAATCCGTACTTCCGATCAGTTGCAAATAAATTCCCTTGTCTCT